>DATLHP010000026.1:0-2846 GCA_035539835.1 Bdellovibrionales bacterium | reverse complement strand
GTGCTGGGGGAGGCTTTAGCATGGACGGCAAAGACGGCATCGTCGAAATCCAGGGCGATCAACGAAAGAGAGTCGAAGCCTATCTCACGAAAGAGAATATTCGTTTTAAGTAACGTTGATACGCAGTCTTCTCGCGAAAATGATCGCCGCCCCTGTTGCGGCGACAGCCACATAACCCGCCCATTGATAGCGAAGAATATGTCCGTCCGCCGAGGTGCCGAGAAGCCACCCGGCAAACAATGATGCTGCCGCACTCGCCGCCTGCTGGACACTCGACGTCAGCGAAAGAAACCGACCACGCTTCGCCTTTTCTATACTTGCTGTAATCATCGCCAGTGCCGGAATTCCTCGCGCCGAGATCAAAGTGGTAAAGAATGTTGTTACGATGACGGCAGTGATCAACGACGAAGATCCGAGATGAGTTAGGATGACGATCGGGATTGTCGAGATCACTGCAAGCCAAGTGAAAACACGAAGCTTCCCATAACGATCAGAAATCACCCCTATCAATCGGGCCGTGGCAAATGTCGTGATACCGCCAGCGAAGAAAACCACGGCGATATCGCTCTGAGATAGGCCAACGTTGGCAACGAGATATGCGCTCACATATGGAATCACCGTGAAGCCCGCAAACATCAGACTCACGATGAGAAGAATTGCATCGATCGTTTTCTTTCTTCGCATGAGGACTTTTAGATTCGCGAACTCGACTTTTGCATCACTAAAACTGTGACCATTCAGATGCCCACGCAAATTCGGAAGTCCGAAGAAACATGCGATCAATAGAGGAACAGAAGCGAATCCGAGAAAAAGAAATGGAACTCGCCAACCCCAGCGATCCGCAAGAAAGAGTCCCAACGGAACGCCGAGTACCGTCGCAAGCGAAAAAGATGACATCACAGTGCCAGTTGCGGCACCTCTCCGACTTTCAGGAAACGAGTCGCCAACAACTGTGAAAATCAAAGCTTGAATCAAGCCACCGAAGATTCCCGCAACAAAGCGTGCCCCGAGAAGAGCCGGAAAGGTCGGAGCAAAGCCACAGACGAGTGTTGCTAGAGTGAGTCCGAAGAACGCAAACAACATTGCAGATTTTCGATCAAAACGATCAAGCAAGATAGCACCAGCGAGACCAGCCAAAGCAGCAGCCAAGTTGTAACTTGAAACGATCAATCCGAAGGACCTTGGCCCGATGCTCAACTCGCGCATCAGCTGCGGCCCCAGCGGCATCAAAATAATAAAGTCGAGAACATGAACGAACTGAATCGCAGCCAACGCTGCCAACAAAAGGCGCGGAGCACGAAGCTGCGTATGGTGAGTCACTATGGCGCGCCCATGAGAAGAATTCATGGGCGGGATCATTGTCGATGAGGTGCTCGCGACGCAAGTTTACCGTGGTTCTTGAAGCTTCCAACACAACCTCATAGTGAGTCTTGTTTGGAACTCGCTGCGGGCGGAAAATGAAGAGGCAAAAGATCACTCTGCAACCGAGGTGAAATCATGCAAAACACTCAAGACCGCAATCGCGACCTCAATCTTCTTCGAGACAAACTGAGCCGTATCAAAGTCGCCATGTTAACCACTATTGATCCCGACGGAGCGATGCGCAGTCGCCCAATGGGCGCCCAAGAAATCGATTCAGAAGGCCGACTCTGGTTCTTTACGAATGACGAAAGTCCCAAAGCCGATTCGATCGATCATGAGCAACGCGTGAATGTCGCGTTTTCTGACGAGCATCATGGGCTTTGGGTCTCGATATCAGGGCACGCGAAAATCGTGCACGATCGAGAAAAGATGAAAGAGCTCTGGAGCCCCATGCTGAAAACTTGGTTTCCGAAAGGAGTCGATGATCCAAAAATCTCTCTGATTTGCATCGATCTGGAAAGCGCGCAGATTTGGGATACTCCGCTCAACAAGATGAACCTGGTTCTATCTATGGCAAAGGCCTTCAAGAAGGGCGAGGCGATGAACCCTGAGGGAAACTCTCAGAAAATCGACTTGCACCACTAGGAGCCTCTAGAACTGTTAGCCGTCCACCGTTTTGACAGCTGGTCACCCAGTTGCCGAGTATCATCTTTGTTCCATTTTCGAGGCATCGCAAGCCCCTGTAAAGACACGTCCATTTCTGGCACATCCCTTGGATTAGAAAGTATCCATGGGAAAACGATTCGGTCGATATCTTCATCGAGGCTTGCGAACACTCAATGCATTGGTGCTTGTGACAGGCGTCGCCGTTTCACCCATTGCTCATGCACTTCAGACGACACTTCAAGTTTCGCTGAAAAAAGAGCTCAAAGTTCGAACTCTGGATTCACTAAAGATGACGGCCGTCGCGACACTTCCGGTAGGATCGGTCGTCCAAATTCCTGTGCAGTTTCAGGTTCTCGGCAATGACGGCAAAGTCGACTTGGATCTCACGCTCAACAACTGGTTGAAAAAAGCTGGTTACAGCGACTCTGAAATGAATCCGAGCCTCAATGGTGGCGAACGAAATGACTTCTTCTTCCCGATTCGCGTCGTAAGCGCTCCTGGACTTGACGCGGAAAAAGTTGAGGAGCTCAATCAACGCGATACTTACGTTGCTTTGAGACACCTGTCCTTACAAGACCAAGCTCTTGTCGTTGATTCACCAGCCGAAGTTTTCAATGCACCACCAATCAAAGACTTCACTCCGTTCCGCTCTATTGAATACGGACAAAGAAGTGAAGTCGCGGCCGCGGCAGAAGAAGAAAACTCAGACGTTCCGCCGCCACCTCCACCGCCTGACGAAACAGTCGAAGGATTGGCCGAAGCTTCTGATTCTGAAAACGAAGGTCAACTCGTCTGTATCGATGGTTCATGTGTAGGCC
>DATLHP010000025.1:0-3731 GCA_035539835.1 Bdellovibrionales bacterium | reverse complement strand
GTATCGACGATATTGATTTTAGTATTGCCGTAATGGATTGTCGTGTTCTTGGCCATGATCGTGATGCCGCGTTCGCGCTCCAGGTCCATGGAGTCCATCACTCGCTCGGCCACGTGTTCGTTGGCCCGGAAGATGCCGCTTTGATGCAACATCGCGTCTACGAGAGTTGTTTTGCCGTGATCGACGTGAGCGATGATGGCGATGTTACGAATCTTATCGGGCGTAATGTTCTCAGACATGCAGATCTTTCGGTTCGAGATAGCTTAGCCGTGCCCGCCCATCAGGAACGCCTCGGAGCTCGTGTCGGCTTGCATTGCCGGTTGGAGCTCGGTGAAATAATTGAGCGTCATGCCCATCGTTTCACTCAGCGACTGAGTTTGGAAAATAGCCTTGCGGAAATTTGAGGCGCCAGGATAGCCGCTGGAGTACCAAGACGCAAACTTCTTGATCTGTAGTGCGGTTATTCTTTCGTCAGTACTTGCTGTGAATTCGCTATGGAAGCGGTGAAAGAGCTTAATAAAATCGCGATCGCGGGCTTTTGGAGCCGACTGCCCTTGCGCCCAAAGCTCTCTAGCCTCGCGGAAGATCCAAGGATTTTTCAGACATCCTCGTCCGATCATGACGCCATCGCAGCCAGTTTCGCGTAGACGGCGAACGGCCGTTTCAGCCGACGAGATATCGCCATTACCGATAATGGGAATGCGGCTTTTCGCTTTCACCTCAGAGATGAAATCCCAATCAGCCAAACCCGAATAGCCAGCCGATCGCGTTCGACCATGGATTGCGACCCAGGTCAGACCCTCGTTGTAGGCAATCTCGGCTACTTTCGCGGCATTACGAGAGTTTTCGTCCCATCCAGTTCGAATTTTTACGGTGAGTGGTAGTGGGGTTGCCGCCTTCACCGTTCTAAATACGCGCTCGACTTGATCGAGGTCTTTTAGAATGGCAGAGCCCGCACCCTTTTTGACGACCTTTGGAACCGGACAGCCAAAATTCAAATCCACGAAGTCGGCCCCTGCGTCTGCAACCACCTTTGCTGCCTCGGCCAACACCTCAGGTGTTTCTCCGAAGAGCTGAATTCCAACAGGACGCTGAACCTCTTCAAACTTCATAAGTTGAAGGGTCTTAGGACTCTTGTACTCAATCCCGTGCGCACTAACGAGTTCGGTAATGACGATCCCACACCCAAGTTCACGCATTACCGAGCGGAAGCATGAGTCGGTAATTCCCGCCATCGGAGCAAGAACGAACGGATTGTTTTGAAGATGCTTGAGAAGATCTAATGACACGCTGGATACGCTGGTTTCGGCACGTTTTCTGTGCGGTTTCGAATGTTTAGACGATCTGAGTTTTAGCTGATCGACTTGCCTGTTCGCAAGCGTCATCGCAGAATCGACGTATGGCTCGAGCAAAAACCAAAGCGCGCACTAAATCTTACACGGTTGGAATCGATCTCGGCGGAACAAAGGTCGCTGCGGCCCTTGTCGATGCCCAAGGGAAGATCATCACCGAATGTGTGAAACCAACCGTTCCACCATGGATGTCGGAGTCAGATCTCCGCAGCTCAAGCGCGCCATCACCAGCTGATGTAAAAAAACATGTGTCCTATGTGGTTTCGGCGATGGCTGAAGCCGCGATGGATTGCATCGAGCGCGGAACGATGAAGCTCGGTTCAAAACCAAAACTCATTGGAGTCGGATTGGCTTCAGCGGGTCCGATGAATATCGAAAAAGGCGCACTCGATTTTCCTTCGAACTTCAAAGGTTGGGGAAAAGTTCCGTTGGTTGCTCTGCTCGAGCGAGCTCTTGCAAAGCATGGATTGAAAGCACGCGTTCATTTTCAAAACGATGCGATCGCAGCAGCTCTTGGTGAAGGCTGGATCGGTGTTGCAAAAGGAAAATCCACGTATGCATCGATCACGGTCGGCACTGGAATCGGAACGGGTGTGATCTTCAACGGCAAGCCGGCGCAATCGCGGGGCATGGGCTCTGAATGGGGTCACATGATTTGTGATTTCAAAAATTTCGGAAGCGACGAAGGACCTATCACTCACGAAGTCGAAGGCATCGCCTCGGGCACGGGTCTCGCTCGTCGTGCGAAAGTACGCGGTCTCTCACAAGAAACAGCCGCAGAACTCGCAACGGCTGCGCGCAATGGTAACGAAGATGCGAAAGCACTCTTCGACGATGCGGCGGCGGCACTCGCCTCGCTGTTCTATTCACTCTCGCTGGGATTCAATCCCGAAGTTTTTGCGATTTCAGGCGGAATGATCGCCATTCAAGATTTGTTCTTACCTAAAGCGATCGCACTCTATGAGAATGCGATTCAAAGACATCCTGCATTTGGCTCGAAGATTAGAGTCTCGCGACTCGGCACGAAGGCGGGCGTCGTAGGTGCCGCTCGCCTCCCGCTGATTTAAAGCCGTTATTCAAAGACCGTGTTCATGCGCGCTTGGATGACAGCGCCCAGTTTGTTCGATTCGCGCTGAAGACGCTCTTCAACGATCGATTGCAAAAACTGACGAGCTTCGTCGGCATCGAGGGCAAGCTTCTGTACAACCGCCAAGCCAGACTTTGGAGACAACGGCTGTTTCGTCGAAAAGACGCGGCTCAAGGCGCTTGGATGAAGCCCGAGGAATGAGGCAAAAGCCCTCAAAGAGTAACGTGCGTTTCTAGTTCTTCTTTTTTCGAATTCGCGAGTCAAAATCTGTAGATGAAAGTTCATATGGGCATAGATCCATATGACTCAGTCTCAAGTCACGGACTTCTGTTTAGATACAGAACCGATTGTTGAAATAATGTTCGACATCCTAACAGTCTAACAATTCATCCAAACAATTACGACGCAGAGAGATTCGGATCGATCGTGAGCTGAAGAATAGAGCCTTCTCGCGCTCTCGAGATGACGGTTTTCAATTCACCGCCAAGAAATCCTACGAGGCGGCGCGAAATGCTTTCGCCCCACATATCTACGCACGTCGGCGACGTCGACGCGACCGTGAAACTCAAAAGTCCCTGCGTGGTCATGTCGACAGTGATCGAAACTTCTCCTTGATCAGTGAAGTTCAAAACGCGACCAACGATATCAAACAGCGCTTGTCGCAATCGAAACGAATCACTCGAAACTTGTTCGGGAACGTTTTGCGTTCGATAAATATCAAACGAGACCGCACTCTTCTTTGCCGTAGCAGCGAGCGCTCGCAGATCCTTTAAAAGAGTATCGATCGAAACTCTATGAAGTGCTCGAATGGAATCAGGTGGAACTGCAATCTCGGAGTTCATACTTTTTGCTCCTCAGTGGTCTGGTCTTTTGAGCTACTCCGGTCGCGAATACAACTTTTGATTTCGTCACGATTTGCGTACGAAAACGGCAACATTTGTTCGAAACAGTTCGTTCGAGTTAAGAACGATCAAACTAAATTTGTTCAGAACGCAAGAAACCGATTTCCACAGCAAGTGTTAGTTAAGAACGTAACAGTTTGCGACTTCGGTTCTCACCTCGCTTCGACATCATTCGGATTTTCGTTTAGACAGATTTAATTTATTTCTGTTTATGGAAGAAATTTTTTCCATCGCTCTGTCGTCATATCCACATGAACATCCTTCATAAACTCCGGCCATAAACTTCGGCGTTAAGTTACTTTTGTTTGAGGCCAAATGATGTTTGAGCTTTTGCTCGCGGAAAAACGAGGGCTTCGAAACGAAAATGGAAATTCGAAAATTGAGGATTTT
>DATLHP010000024.1:0-10493 GCA_035539835.1 Bdellovibrionales bacterium | reverse complement strand
TTTGCTTGCTCGAGCGTCGTACCGACTTCAGCCGTGACAAGTTTCTCTTTCGTCATGATTTCTGAGATCTGCTGATTCAGATTCGTTTCAAAACGAAGATCACGGTTGGTGAGAATACCGACGAGCTTTCCCTGCACAGTGACCGGAACACCAGAGATCGAATACTTTCGCATCAAATCCATGGCATCAGAGACTTTGCGATCCGGCGGAAGCGTGATTGGATCAGTGATCATTCCGCTTTCGTACTTTTTGACTTTCTCTACTTCGAGCGCTTGTTGCTCGACCGTCATGTTTTTATGAATGACCCCGAGACCACCTTGTTGCGCCATCACTCGCGCCATCTTGTTCTCGGTCACCGTATCCATCGCCGACGAGATGATCGGCGCGTTCAAGAATTTTCCGCGAGCGAATTCTGCTTTCGGAGAAATCTCGGTTGGAACAATCTCAGAGTATTGTGGAACAAGAAGAATATCGTCGAACGTCAGAGCGTACTTGATGTCTTCGATTTCACTGGATGCCATTAACGACTTCCTTTCGCGTTTTCTTCTTCGTACCAAGTTTTATAAAGCAAATAGTTGTCAGCCGACTTACTCAAGAATGCCGACTCTTCAGGCTTGAGCTTGCGAACGGCTTTCGCAGGGCGACCGAGAATCAGCCAGCCTTCTTCAAGACACTCAAAGTTTTCAGTCACGAGCGATCCAGCTCCGACGATGTTGCGTGAGCCGATCTTCGCGTTATCCATGATGATCGTGCCCATTCCAATCAAGCACTCGTCACCGATCGAACAGCCATGAAGAACAACGGCATGACCGACAGTGACGCGTTTTCCGATCTTCGCAAACGCCTTGTTGAACGTACCGTGAATGACGCTTCCGTCTTGAATGTTCGTTTCGTCGCCGATTGCAATCGGGCCGACATCGCCACGAATAACGACGTTGTACCAAATCGAAGAATTTTTGCCGATCGTCACATCACCGATGATGCGCGCACCATCGGCCAGGAAAGTTCCTTCACCGATTTCAGGTGTCTTTCCGCGGACTGAAAGAATGGAGGGTTGGCTCATTAAAACCCCCTGGGAGAGCGAGAAAATTGGATGCGACGATCACATCATGTACTGCGGTTTTTTGGTACCCTTTTCGAGGGCAGAAATCGCACCGAAAGGCGATCCTTCGACAAGGCCGTTTCCGAGCTGAGTGAGCTCAGCATCCAGAGCGCGGCACCGTGTCATATAGCTCTTTGTGCTGAAAAAGCGGGCTTTGGAAGTCATACAGAACGACATCGCCTCATCGGCACGCAATCGAAGCTGCATCGGTCCCAAAAGAGCCACTGGAGCGGTCGAAATCGTCTTTTGCTCAACCGGCTTAAAAGAAATTTGAACGTATTGATGGTGTCCGACCAGATCGACAAACGAACACGAATCGGCACAAAGCCCAATCGCCTCTAAGATACGATTTGAAACGACATGCGGGGTTAGCCCCGTTCCCTTGGTCATGTCGGCCAAGGCGATACCGGCATCGATCGGGTTCATCCACACCGGAAGAACATCAACCCCCGCCTGATCCTTCAAGATCAGAACAGGGCGGCCGAGCGAATTCTCGACCGCAATACCGCTCGGAAACAGTTCAACCCATTCTTCACTCATTGGACGACGATTTCTCCACGCAGAACGTTCGGCGCAGCCTTATTGACCTTCACCGGAACCGTTTGTCCAACCAGACGCTCGTTACCGTTGAAGTACACGAGCTTGTTATGAGTCGAACGACCTTTGAGTTCACCCTCGACCTCGCTCTTTCCTTCGACGAGAACGTCGTAAGTTCCGCCGTCGTAATCCTTCGCGAGCTCGAACGCGATTTCGCGCTGAATCTTCAAGAGCTTGTTGAGGCGACGATTCTTTTCTTCTTCTGGAACCTGATCTTCGAAACGAGCCGCTTTCGTAAACGGACGAGGGCTGTACATGAAAGCGTAGATATTGTCGTACTTCACTTCTTTGATCAGACTGACTGTGTCTTCGAATTGCTCTTCAGTTTCTCCAGGGAACCCGACAATCAAGTCTGTCGTCAGAATCACGCCCGGAATTCCATCACGAATCATCTTCACTTTCGCGAGATACTCTTCGCGAGTGTAACCGCGATTCATACGCTTTAAGACTTCGCTGTTTCCGCTTTGCGCTGGTAAATGAATGTAATCGCAGATTTTCGAACGATACTTTTGCGAAATATCGACGAGCTCTTGATCGAAATCTTTCGGATGCGAAGTCGTGTAGCGAATACGCTCGATCTTCGTCTCTTCGGCGATCGTCGAAAGAAGTTTCGAGAAATTCGCGCCGCAATCAGATTCATAGCTATTCACATTCTGGCCAAGAAGAGTCACTTCTTTCACACCACGATCGGTGAGTGCCGTGATGTCTTTGATGAGTTCAGAAAGGCTGCGGCTACGCTCACGCCCACGCGTGAACGGCACGACACAGAACGTACAAAAGTTATCGCAACCTTTTGCGATATTTACGAAGGCTGCAACACCGGGATTCCGAATCAGAGTCTCGACCGAGTACGGCTTTTCATTTTCGAAACGAGCTGAGACTTGCTTTTCAGCGGTCTCGTAAGTCTTCGCTACGAGCTCCGGAAGCTGATCGATGGCATCAGTACCGAAAACAAAATCAAGAACCGGAACGTCTTTAAGAAGCTTCTGTTTTTCTTGTTGAGCAACGCAGCCACCGACGCCGATACGGAGGCGCGGGTTTTTCTCTTTCATTGCACGGTACTTGCCGGCCTCAGAGTGAACTTTATGAACTGGCTTTTCCCGAACTGAGCATGAATTGATGATGATCAAAGACGCTTTTTCAGGACTCTCAACAGGAACAAAGTTCACCATCTCGAGAAGAGAAAGCATACGTTCGGTATCATTGACGTTCATTTGGCAGCCGTAAGTGGAGATGTAAACGCCTTCTCCACGGCCTATATCTGCGTTCAGCATGAGATCCTTTCAGTGGGACACTCGACTGAGTAAATTTCTCAAGAGTTCCGCTGACTTCTGCATTGTTTCAAAAGTGGCTTCGAGTTATAACCAGCTGCGTTCGAGGTTGTCAAACCAGGCCTCGGAGGAGTCTTAGTTGAGCCAATTCAATCCCCGCCTGCCTTCTTCAACGAAATGGACCGACGTTCCCGCCGAATTTCTGGCCAAAGTCGTTACCGTTTTCGTGAACCAGTTTGATATCGAAGCTGCCAACGGTGAGTTCATCGCCGATGGCCGAATTTATCCAGAAGAAGTCGTCTTGCGCGTTGGTTACCTCGAAAAAGGCCGCTTGAAGCAGGTCAATTTCGAAGCCTCAATGGACATCAAAGGCTTGGCTCCTGAAAAATCACTCGCTGCGGATGCTGAAGCCGTTTCAGCCGAAGAAAAGAGCGATACGATGGATCGCCTCTTCACATGTATCGACGCCATCGGCAGCATGATGGAAGAATACTTCGAAGTCGGAGACGAAGAAGAGCTCGACGTTCCTTTGTACTGGAAGGAATTCGAATTCGAAGGTGAAACGGTTTTCCTTCAGCATTCGACTGCAAATACGCGCTTAGAAGACGAAGCCGATCGTATTCTTGGTCTTCTTGCTGAGGACTTGGTTCGAGAGAATCAAGAATCAGAAGACGCTCTCGTAAAAGCGGAAATCGACAGCGAACTCGCTGCCGAAGTTCAAAAGCTGATCCGCGAAGGCAAACACCCGCTTCAACAAGGCGATAAAGACTCCGAAGACCTGAATTGATTTTTCGACTGATGCTTGAAAACCGCTTAGCAAAGAGTCTTGTTTTTGCTGTCGGCGTCTTGTCCGTCGTCCTTGGTATTGCCGGAGTGTTTTTGCCCGTTTTGCCAACGACACCCTTCATACTTTTTGCAGCTTGGTGTTTTTTGAAAAGCTCAGCGCGAGCGCACCAGTGGATTTACCGCCAGCCGGTTTTCGGAAAAGCACTCAAAGATTGGGAACAACATCGCTCTATCTCGCGCCCGACAAAACGGATCGCGCTATCAACGATCACAATCTCCGCCGTGGTCATGTGGATTCTAGTGGAAAACCTTTGGCTCAAAGGAGCTGTCACAGCAGTTCTCATGACCGTTTCGATTTTCATTGCGACTCGCAGTGAAGGCAAAAAACCGTAACGTGCACGAATAAAAAAGCCGCGAGGTCATCGCGGCTTCTGTTTGGTGTCGAAGCGCCTCCGGCGCTTCTGGGGAGTCCTCGCTTCGCTGCGGTCCTCCACCATTATCGCAGACTCGGCTTAGAAGTCGTCGTCTCTTGACGAAGTCTCTTCGGTTCCGCCGCCCATGCCGCGAACCTCGTCGAGGTACGACTGTGCTTCGTCCTCGAACTCGCTATCCACTGCTGCTTCGTCGATTTCGAGCTCAGCAATCGCTGCCATGAACTCTTTCTCTGAACGCATGTCTTTGCGGAGCATATCGAGATACTTGTCTGGGTAACGAGCCGTGAGTTCTTCGATGTAACGCTCGAGTTTTCCTTCAGTGAGGATCTTCTTGCGGGCTTGGATGTTGTTCCAGAAGAGCAGGTAGTGATAACGGCAGTAACCGCCGTTGACGACCGCTGCTTGATCGCAATCTTTGATTCGGCAATAGCGACGGCCTTCGGCGTCGAGAAGAACAACTTCTTCATCTTCTGCCGGAGCCTCAACAACGACCTCTTCGCGAGCCTTTTTGCCCTTCGGCGCTTTCGCTTCGACGGGTGCTGGAGGAGGCGTTTTTGGAGCCTTCGCTTCTTTCGCCGGAGCTGCTGCCTTTTTCGCAGGCGCCGGGGCTGCCGCTTTAACAGCTTTACCGTTCGCCTTCGGGGCAGGAGCTGCCGCTTTTTTCTTCAGATCTTTTGCTTTCGCATCAGCTTTTGATGGCTTCGCAGCCACTTTCGCTTTTACAGCCGGCTTTGCTACGACTTTTTTAGTCGCGCCCTTATCGCTCGTTTTCTTAGCAGCGCCCGTCTTTTTTGCAGCGACGGCCTGCGTTTTCTTCTTCGTTGGTGGGGCTTTTTTTGCCGCCATAGACGATGAAGACTTTGATTTTAAACCAGCCAGTTTTTTGAGGGCTTTTTTCAGCTTTTGCATAGGGCGATAAGGTGCATCGGATCGTAGCCGCGAGTCAAATTCTTTATGGTTTGCCTAAGGGCCCAAGCGTTTGACATCCAAGCGGAATTCCATTTTGTTGGTACCGCTCTTTGCTCTAGGACCACTTTTTCACTTTTTTGTTAGAGGAACTCCATGAAACCAGTTTTCATCACTTCAGCGGTACGAACTCCCATCGCTTCGTTTCAAGGCGCATTTTCTGAGCTCTCGGCCCCTAAACTGGGTGCCATTGCCATCAAGGAAGCTTTGAAGCGTTCTAACGTAGCACCTGAAAAAGTCGACGAAGTCATTATGGGCGAAGTTCTTACGGCCGGTGTTGGCCAAGCTCCGGCGCGCCAAGCTTCGATCTATGCGGGAATTCCGAACACGACGCCGTGCCTAACTATCAACAAGGTTTGCGGCTCAGGGCTCAAAGCCGTGATGCTCGCCTCTGACTCGATTGCCCTTGGCAACGCTGAAATCGCTGTCGCTGGCGGTCAAGAGAACATGACAATGGCGCCTCACCTTTTGCCGGCGTCGCGCGCTGGCTTCCGTATGGGTAACACTCAACTCATCGATTCAATGCAGTTCGACGGACTTTGGGATCCATACAACAACTGGGCGATGGGCGTTGCGGGCGAACTCTGTGCCAAAGAGTACGGCTTCACTCGTGAACAACAAGACGAATTCGCAGTTGAGTCGTATAAGCGTGCTCAACGCGCATCGAACGAAGGTGTATTCAAAAACGAAATCGTTCCGGTCGTCATTGAAGGTCGCAAAGGTGCCGTCACGGTCGATAAAGACGAAGAGCCATTCAAAACTGATTTCGCGAAGATTCCTGGCCTTCGCCCTGTCTTCGATAAGGCGGGAACCATCACCGCGGCCAACGCATCAAAGATCAACGACGGCGCTGCCGCTGTTGTTTTGATGAGCGAAAAAGCGGTTAAAGAAACTGATGCGAAGCCTCTTGCTAAGATCATTTCTTCTGGAACATTCGCGCATGATCCGAAGTGGTTCACGACAGCTCCGATCGGTGCGATCAAAAAGGCAGTCGAAAAAGCTGGCCTCACCGTCGATCAAATCGATCTCTTTGAAATCAACGAGGCGTTTGCGAACGTCACGATGGTCGCGATGAAAGAACTCAAGCTTCCGAGTGAGAAAGTGAACGTCAATGGCGGAGCGGTCGCTCTCGGTCACCCTATCGGCGCGAGCGGCGCTCGCGTTTTGACGACACTCGTTCACGCGCTTCAGGCTCGAAATAAGAAATATGGACTCGCAACTCTTTGTATCGGCGGCGGTGAAGCCGTCGCAGTTGTCGTGGAGCGTGTATGAACAAGATCGTCACCAGCGCAAAAGCAGCACTTGAAGGCGTTCGCGACAACATGACGATTCTCGTTGGCGGATTCGGTCTTTGCGGAATCCCAGAGAATCTCATCGCCGCTCTTCGTGACTCAGGCGCAAAAGGGCTCACGTGCGTCTCAAACAACGCTGGTGTCGATGACTTCGGTCTCGGACTTCTTCTTCAAACTCGTCAGATCAAGAAGATGATGTCTTCTTACGTCGGCGAAAACGCGACGTTTGAAAGACAGTTTCTCTCTGGCGAACTTGAGCTCGAGTTCTGCCCGCAAGGAACACTTGCAGAACGTTTGCGCGCTGGTGGCGCAGGTATCCCTGCGTTCTTCACTCCGACAGGTGTCGGCACCGTCGTCGCCGAAGGAAAAGAAGTTCGCAACTTCGAAGGACGCCCCTATGTGATGGAGCGCGGAATTGTCGGCGACTTCGCCCTCGTCAAAGCTTGGAAAGCTGATCCATTCGGAAACCTCGTGTTCAGAAAAACTTCGCGCAACTTCAACCCAATGGTTGCAACGGCAGGCAAGATCACCGTCGCCGAAGTCGAAGAGATCGTTGAACTGGGTGAAATCGACCCAGATCAAGTGCACACACCGGGAATCTACGTTCAACGCATCTTCAAATCGCCTTCGCTCGAAAAACGTATCGAGCAACGCACGGTCAGAAAGGTCTAAGACATATGCCATTGACTCGCGAACAAATCGCTCAGCGTATCGCTCGAGAAGTTCAACCTGGATTCTGCGTAAACCTCGGAATTGGAATTCCAACTTTGGTTGCAAACTACATCCCTGCGTCAATGAACGTGATGTTGCAGAGTGAAAATGGACTTCTCGGCATGGGACCATTTCCATTCGAAAACGAAGTCGACCCCGATCTCATCAACGCCGGAAAACAGACCGTCACCGCAGTCCGCGGCGCTTCGTTTTTTTCGAGCGCTGACAGCTTTGCAATGATTCGCGGCGGTCACGTTGATCTGACCGTTCTTGGCGCGATGGAAGTCGATCGCGAAGGCGATATCGCGAACTGGATGGTTCCAGGCAAAATGGTCAAGGGTATGGGTGGAGCGATGGATCTCGTCGCTGGCGCTCGCCGTGTGATCGTGGCCATGCAACATACGGCCAAAGATGGTTCATCGAAACTTTTGAACAAGTGCACACTTCCGCTCACGGGTCAGAAATGCATCGATCGCATCGTCACTGATTTCGGTGTTCTTGATGTGATGAAAGGTGCGGGCTTCAGACTTCTCGAGTGGGCGCCAGATATGACAGCAGAGCAAGTCATTCGCGCAACTGAAGCACCGGTCGAAGTCGCACCGGGCGCTGGCCCGATGCGATTCTAACGAATCGAAAAAATCAGCGTTTGCACTTACGTGCGACCACGACCAGTGGCTTTGTTAACGATGATTTTAAACCAGTCACGACCTTGGTCCCGACCAGACCACGCTTTGCTTTGATTTAGACGGAGTTAAAGCCACACTGATGTCACATCATGAGTGGCCCCAAGACGTTGAAAAAAGGCGATATTCTGTTTCGGGAGAACGATCCTTCCGAGGCGATGTACGTCATCAAATCCGGCAAAATCGCGATCACCAAAGCCAAAGGAATGTCCGAGATCACACTTGCTGAGCTCGGTCCCGGCGACATGCTTGGTGAGATGGCTTTCTTCGACAACAAACCTCGCTCTGCAGGCGCAAAAGCAGTTCAAGACTCTGTCGTCATCGAACTTCCATTCGCTGCTCTCAATGCGCAGTTCAAAACATTTCCAGAATGGCTGAAGGCTGTCGTTCGCACTGTGAACAATCACTTGCGCAACGCAAACATGAAGATCAAGAACCTCGAGAAATCGAGTGAAGAAGACACTCTCTTCTTCACTCCTCACTTGGTCAGCCGTCTCGGCGCCATTCTCGGTCTCGTCGCTGCTCGCTACGGAGAGAAGTCTCCAGATACTCCCGGGCACACGTTGGTTCCACCCAATCGCCTTCGTAACTACACGATTCAGGTTTTCCAAGCACCGACAGCGAAGATGACGAAATTCCAAGAAGTCCTTCAAGGACTCGGGCATTTCAAAATTGAAGAGATTGGCGAAGGCCGCCAAAAACTTACGCTCTTTAATACAGATTTCTTGTTGGGCTTTGTTGATTGGTACAACGATTGGATCTTCAAGTCTGAAGACAAAAAGGTCACGATCGAAGAAAAAGAAATGAAAGCACTTCGCGCACTCATTTTTTACGGAAAGAAAGTCGAACCCGACGCAAAAGGCATGGTGAAGGTCAATCTCACAGCCATGCAAAACGAGTCGATGAAAGACCTTGGCTATCTGTTCTCAACAGACGATGTGAATAGCTTCTCTGAAAAGAAACTCACGACCGAAAAGATGCAAGGCGAGGGCGGACTCTTCGTCTCATTCAATCGCCAAGAGATTGAAACTCTCTGTCCGTACTGGGAAATCGTTCACGCGACCCGCGCCGTCACTCGATAATATTCTAAGTTCAGCGCGTCTCATTTTGAGACTCTGTATCTCTGGCGTCAGTGTTTTCATCACTTTCGATTCTATTCATGAATTGAGTTTACTTCGTTGCATCCCATTTGTTTGCCATGCCACAGGCTTTGAATTCGCTGATGAAAACAGAATCTTAGGCCGACAAGTCTTCTGATGGTTGCTCGAACGAAGAACGTGGTCATTCTCGTCGCATTGTTGATTCTTATTCCGTTCTATCAGAACTGTGCGCCTGCATTTAAACCTGTCGCAGGCGACCTCGAAGGTATCGACAATAGCTCACTCAATGAACCAACGCCGACACCAGAACCCTCTCCAACAGCAACACCCACGCCTGATCCGACGGCAACGCCAACCGCTACACCGACTCCGACGCCAACCCCTACTCCCACACCGCCCGTTGGTACGGGAGAAAAAGTTTCTGTAACGATCGGCGTGGGCGTCGGTGGACGACGCGTGTCTGGCGTGAACGGATTTGAATCTGTGCTGACGGATTACGAGAATTTTTCTCCGGCTTTTCAGGCCGAGATTAAAACAGATCCTGCTGACGCGACAAAACTGATTTGTCCGGCAGGTACTTCGCAAATGGGCAGCACTTGTTGCTTTGCGAAGTACGAATGCATCAGCGAAGGCTGGCACAGCGATTTTCTTTTCCGCGCTATTGCTTTTGGCAATGGCCGCTTTGTCGCCGTCGGCGGACACAGTTTCGCGATCACTCAAGTAACGACAGATGGCGTGAATTGGAGTCCGAAGTACAATTTGGTCGCTGAGTCAGGCCTCGTCACCGGTCTTCGCAATAGCGTTTCATGGATGGGCGGGATCGCTTTCGGCAAAGGCCGCTTTGTCGCAGGCGAAGGCGCAGGAAGACTCTTCTGGTCAACCGATGGAATGCATTGGCAAACGACGTCTTCGCAATTGAAGGGTGGATACATCAGAAACGTTTATTTCTTAGGAAATCGTTTTTATGCCGTCGCCGACAATGGAACATGGGGCTTCTCTGACGACGGAAGCGATTGGTCAGCTTCAGGAACCGCAGGTATCGCACCTTCTGAAGTCTACAAAGTCGGATCTTTCGCCTACGGTTTTGTGGGCGACAAAGTCTATCGCATCTCAGAGACCAGCACGACGTGGGAACTCGTCTACACCCACCCAGTGACGATTGGATCTTTCGTCTACAATTCGCTCGCGAAGACATTCAACATCATCGCTGGCGGCTACATCTACACGACGACGGACCTTACGAAGCCTTGGACAAAAACAAGAGCCGTCGGTGCGCCTGGGCGCTGGGTTCATTACACAGGTTCTTATTTTGTCGGAAACTCTTCGTCTCGCTCAGCCGATGGCATTACGTGGACGACGAAAACTGCGCCGATCCCACACACATCGACTCTGATTCAACACGCGACAGGCGTCGTGACGCTGCCGTAATCGCTTAAACTTTGTCGGTGGTCTCTGGGCGCTCTTGCGTTTCGATGCGGCCACCGGCTTCAAGCTGATTCATACAACGAAGTGGAAGGCTCTTTTCGTCGAGGCGTTTGATGTCTTCGCGGC
>DATLHP010000023.1:0-8644 GCA_035539835.1 Bdellovibrionales bacterium | reverse complement strand
CCATAGGTGCCTGCCGGGTAGGTGCCACTCAAAATATTCATGAGGGTCGACTTACCGGCACCATTCTCACCGACGAGGGCTAAGATTTCTCCAGCTGAAACAGACAAAGAAACTCCGGCCAGCGCTTTCACGCCAGAGAATTCCTTCGTTACTTCAGAGAGACGAACCATTTCCAAGGGCTGCGCCTTAGAGTGCGCCGACTTGAGCTTTGGTGTGAAAGCCCGTCTTGTAAACGCGTTCTTCGAGATTGTCTTTGGTCACGCCGTAAACGGGTGTTGAGATCATCGGCACTTTGAATTTGCCACTCTCAATCGTTGAATCAAACTTTGGTTTTTTGCCTTGAGCCAGTTCAAAGGCAACACGCGCTGAGGTCTCAGCAAGAGGCGCAATCTCTTTCAAAACTTCGAACTGCTGCTTGCCTGCAACAATATTCTTGATCGAAGCAAGGTCGGCATCGGCTCCGGCAACAAAGACCTTACCAGTGAGGCTCTGAGCAGCGAGGGCTTGCACGGCACCATTGGCCATTCCCGAATTGTTGGCGAGGATCGCATCGATTTTGTTTTTGTTTTGCGTGAGAGCGTTCTCGACCGTCGCAAGCGCCGCAGAAGCACTCCAAGCGTCGTGACTTTTCTCCATAACGACTTTGATCGCAGGATATTTTTTTAGAACTGAGTAAATACCCGAAGTGATGTCGTTGGCCACCGAGTGACCAGCCTGCCCTCTCAAAATCACGTAATTGCCTTTACCACCTGTGGCTTTCACGGCCGCTTCACCTTGCAAAACACCGACTTTGAATGAATCTTGAGTGACGTAGAAATCAACGCCGACATCAGAGATAATTCGATCATACGCCACGACCGGAACCTTATCTTCGTGAGCCATGTTCACAAGATTTGCTGCGGCCTTTGAGTTCACGGGTTGAATGACAAGCGCCTTCACGCCCTGAGACAATAGATTCTCGACCTTCGCCGTTTGCGTTTGTGCGTTGTTCTCTGCTGAAACGATGATTGCTTCAAAGCCAAGCTTCTTGGCTTCCGCGAGAAAGTACTTCTGATCTTTTTGATAACGCTCTTCTTGCAGTGTCGATAAAACGAAACCGATCTTGATAGGTGTGGCCAGAGCCGACGCTGATACAAAGAGTCCTAAAAAAGCAAAGAACGCTCGCGATTTCATCTCGTATTCCCCCCTGGATTGAGATCCGTTTACTTAAGCTTCCGGAGGGGCCAAGTACATCGAAATTTAAGCACTTGTATGAGTTCAACTCCGCGCTGGGAGCACAAATAAAAAAAGCGAATGCCGCTGGCATTCGCTTTTTTTAGAAATTGGCGTCCCCAAGGGGATTTGAACCCCTGTATCTACCGTGAAAGGGTAGTGTCCTAGGCCACTAGACGATGGGGACCCTAGACAGCCACTGGGAACCAGCGACTAACATCTCTTCTTTGAGAAAATGGTGGCGCGCCATGGACTTGAACCATGGACCCCATCCTTAAAAGGGATGTGCTCTACCAACTGAGCTAGCGCACCACATACCCAAAGAAGAGACGCCAATCTGTTAGAAACGCGGCGGTATGTCAACCTTTGAAGACCAAAAAATACTGCATAGGTTTCGATACTTTGCCCCTTTCAGAGGCAAACCGCCCGTCTGTGCCAGATTTTAAGCCTTTCTGAACGCTTTACTTTAAAGTGAACACCGTCTTGATATTAGTTTCCTAGGAAACTAATATGGATGAATGGCTGTTAAAAAGAAGAAACTCGAAGCGAGTGCGCTGACCGTTCACATTGGTTTTTGGCTGCGGTTTGTATCGAACAGCGTTTCGTACTCGTTCGCCCGTAAGGTCGAATCGACTGGAGTCACTGTCGCGGAGTGGGTGATCTTGCGTCAGATGTACTCTGGCGACGATTCTACTTCCCCTAGCGCTGTCTCTGAGCACACCGGGCTTACGCGCGGAGCGGTTTCGAAATTGATCTCGAGGCTTTTAGAGAAAGGACTCGTGCATAGAGCTGAAGCCGCCGGTGATCGTCGCTATCAAGACATCAAGCTAACGCAGAAAGCTTTCGATCTCGTTCCAGAGCTCGCAGCGCTCGCCGACAAAAATGACGACGAGTTTTTTTCTGTGCTCTCTAAAGCGGAGCGAAAAACTCTGACCGAGATTCTGCAAAAAATCGTAAACGCTCACGGGCTCAAGAAAGTTCCAGTGGAGTAATAGGAAATAACTATGAATCGCAGTGTCATCAAAGAAACCGTAAAAGCATCCCTGAGCTCGACAATGACGTTCCCGCAGATCGTGGGAATGCTCGTCGCGGAAGGTGTCGAGTCCTATCACGTCGATCTGGTGAGACACGAGAATCGGTATTACTCGAAGACTGGCGAAAGCCACGTTGAAGAGGTTTCGCTCGCCCACCCGACTGCGGCCAAAGAGTTTTCAGGGGCAAAAGTAGAGGCAGCCGTTCGTAGTAGCCAAGCGGGCAAGATCACGTATCGACAATTCATCGATCTGATCTCAGAAGCAGGAACGACTTACTACATTGCATATCTCAACGGAAAACGAGTCACCTATTTCGGTAGAAACGGTGACTCGCATACGGAGTACTTTCCAGGTTTTATTACTGACAGACCACGTTCGGGATCTTGATCAGGTTGTCGACTTTAAGAATGCGATTCGAGCTCGCATCGACATAACCGCCATTCCCTGCTTCGGCCATTTTCTTCATCAACTGGGAAGCGATTGGATCTGGGTGATTTTGATGGTGATAGAACACCGTATTCAATGTCACTCGTGACGGAGCGATATTGACGATGCTTCTTACGTCGTCGAAGAGAGGTGATCCGTTCAGCGAGTTCGGGTCGCTGAAATTGATGTTGTAGTCTTGCGGTCGACCGTCAGAAAGAAAGACGACGATGTATTTCGATACGCCTCCAGCGAAATCCGGATCTTCTTTGATGACCTTGTTCAGGAGTCGGAAAGCTTCTGTATAGAACGTCCCGCCACCATCGCTGAAAGGGTAATATCTTCCATAGAGAGAATCTGCTTCGCTCGGAGTTCTGCTAAAAACGTCATACAGATTTCTTGTCGCAAAATTGTAAGCCCAGGCACTCGAAGAGAATGTTGAAATCCCGAACTGAACCTTCGAAACATTTCGATACGCATCCATCATATCTTTGACGACTTTGAGACGCCAAGTTCTGGCTGGATCCGAACCTGGGTGATCAACTTGCGGCAATCCCGGAGGGTACAGAGTGTGCGGCTGGTTCGATCCAGAGATATCGACAACGAAGAAAATTTTCGTCAGCACCGTTTGCTGAGTCAGCTCCTCAGAACACGTCGGGCCTGGCGGAACAACTGGTGGCAAGAGTTCGTCTTCAGTGACTGGAGGCGGCTGTGGAACAGCTACGTTCGGAGGCCCCGTACCCCCATCGTCGTCAACGATATCAGGGTCACCGGCGACATCTCCGGCAGGCGTGCGAGAAGCCTTTTCTGCCTGAGAAGCAAAGTCTACTGGTGCGCAGTTCTGAAAGCTGAAAAGCAGAACTCCCAGCAGCACAAATAATCGTCCGTAGTTCCTCATAATCCCCACCCCTCCGTTGACTTCAGTTTTAGCAATCGGTGTGCGCAGCCATTTCAACTATAGAGGCGGCGTCGTACTCAGTATCGATGAAGTCACCGATTTTGTTTACTTGTTCGTCGTAACACTTTGAGACTGTCTAGGAAGTCCTCTCGCGAGTGAACAGCGGTGAACACGCGTGAGTCCAGGCTGGCATTCCCGCTATTGCATTTTCCTATGATAGCCAACCTGATTATCAATTATATTTGTTTACCGAGAGCGACTATCCCTTTGCCAGTGAGCGAAGGAGGCTCCTCTCTATGAAAACAATGAATGCGTTCCTCGTACTGGCTTTCTTACTAACGACGAATTTTGCAAATGCCGAAGTTATCCAGCAGGAGACTGTCGTTTCCGCACGCACCGTGACCTTACCGATCAACATCGCACCAGGCTCACTCAAACTGTCGGAAGCAGACTATACGATGCCAACGGTGAAAGTACTTGTTCCTGAGCTTGCTGAAGTGACGGTAATGAATCATCGAAACACCCGCGAAGGTGCTCCTTGTTTAGCAACTTTGACGACGAACAATCCGATGGATGTGATTCAGAACAACCCTGCGATCGAACACCTTCCGGTCCGAATCGTTTTAAAGAAAATCGCGTCTTTGGATACAGTGGCTAACGAGTGCAGCCTGCGGCTGTCTGAAATCGTGACCGTTACTATTCGCGGTCACGAATTCTCGCATGAACGCGGAACCTCTTTGCCCGCTCGTCATCCAGACGATTGCCGCTGAGATCCGACGGGGTGATCCAATGAAATGAATTCGTTGGATCGCCTATTTTCTCTGGCCCGGAATACCATCGAACATCAGACTGACTAAAAAGTACTGACCGCTAAGATCAATGGCCTGGACGTTGTCGTTGATTGTTCCGACTCGCTTAAAACCATCGACTTTGTTCGATTCAAAGCCACTCTCGATCGCAAGAAAAATCCATTTGTAGCCAAACGCGACCGATCCACCATACGCGAAGACCGGAGACAGCCACCAATCATTGCTTTCACGCTTTGTAAGCTCACCATTTTGCGAAGCCGTTTTGATGGTGAACGTCGTGTTCGAACCACCAGCGGCGCCGAAGACGTCGAAACGAAACCAACTCAATTTAACGATCGGAAAACGTGCCAAGAGCACGACCGTTTCTTGAGAGATCGAAGCCTTGTAGTCAGTCGCTTTGTCAGAGTCTTCTTTTTCGGCGTTGTTGTGTGAGTAACGAATTCCGACATCCGTGAACTTCCACACCGGATAGGTGATCTCGACACCAAGTTTAAAAAGCGTATCGAATGTCTTAAGATCCTGCGCCTTCATTTCAGTGTTGAGATCGCTTGGATCAATCGAAGCCGAACCCGCGAAAAGTCTCGCTTGTACCGGAAATTCTTTTGCGGCAGCAGCAGTCACCGAAAAAGCCAACACAAGACTGATCAACGAAAGCCATTTCATCGACTTCCCTCCTCAAAAGTAATTCTAAGCAATTCATTATCTCTGTTTCAATTCGATACGCATATCCCTGTAGCGGAAAAGTCGCGTTCGGTAAGGAGACCCTCAACTCAACGAACTTCAAAGAGAAAGTAGAAAAACGGAAGGCCACCGCTCACTGGACTTAGACCCATATAAAATAGGTAGCAGTGATTAAGAGTTTCAGGAGGTGGTACGTGAACAGATCTACTCTCTTAATGCTTTCGCTGATTGTTCTCGGTCTCACTGGCTGCTTGGAAAAACAAGAAGCCTCAAAATCAGAGAGCACAACTGAGTCAGCATCGACAGCCTCGACGATGGCACAAAGCGTTTCGTCTCGCGATTCAGCTGGTAAATGCAATCCCGGAAAGTCGGGCGCTTTGATATACGATCGCTCGGAGAACTCTTTCTTCGTCTGCGAAGACGACAATTGGACAGCAATCAATATTCACGGAGACAAAGGCGATCAAGGAAATGACGGACCCGCAGGACCTTCGGGTCCGACAGGTCCGACCGGCCCCGAAGGTCAGCGCGGCCCACGCGGTCCGACGGGGACAGGAGCACCTGCAGGATTCGTCATTCGTGATGGAGCGAATGTCGCTGCACGAGTCATTCAGTTCAACGTCGGTCGAGAATCCGGTGTCGAAAGAGGTCAGTCAGTTCTCGTAATGTACGATGGCGGAGAACTACTTTGGCTAAATACTATTAGTGGAGAGTTAGATGGCAGGCCCGAGGTTGTGTACTACACCGGCACTTTGTGTACAGGAGTTGCCTACAAAAGACCAAAGCTAGATAGCTCTCCAGATGTTCTCAATCGGATATACGTAGGAAAACGCGATAACGGCGCCTATCAAATACTATACAAAGTTGTCGGATTTGCTGGGGGCATCGTTCAAACATTGAGCCGTCGTGAATGGAACGTACGCCCCGGTGCCGGCAACTGCAGCAGCATGCCAGAGTCATTCAACACTTCGAGTTCTTATGGCAAGATGCCGATCTTGGAGGAAATGCCGACTAACAGCCTTCAAGATCTTTCTCACCTAGCGCCACTCAAAATCGAAGCTGAATAAAGCGCGACTGTCGTTCTACTCGTAGCGCTCGGCACGGAATGGACGTGGATCCGTGTCGGGCGTTCGACCCATGATGAGGTCGCCTGCGAGCTTCGCAGAACCTGGCGCAGATTGTAGTCCGAGCATTTGGTGACCAAGGCTGTAGAAGAGGTTTGAATACTTCTTCGAGAAACCAATCATCGGAACGCCATCTGGAGTGCATGGGCGAAGACCGCGCCAAACTTCAGAGACAGACGGGTTCGGCTTCATGTGCAAATACTCTTGTGAGCCAGTGAGGATCGCGTTCAAACGGCGTGGTGTGATCGAGTCATCGTGACCGACGAGCTCGAGTGTGCCGGCCAAGCGAACTGAGTTTGCGCGCGGAGTGACCGCAATCTTGCGCTCAAGGATCATGATCGGATGTGACGGCTTCTTTTCGAAGCTGTCAGTGATCAGGTGATAGCCTTTTCCGCCAAGGATCGGAATGGAAACGCGAAGGCGACTTGCCAATGTGCGCGACCATGTTCCGAGTGCGAAGACGATGAGTTCAGCGTCGAAAACACCTTTTGTCGTAAAGACTTTCGATACGCGTCCGCCTTGGAATTCGAAATCGTAAACTTCGCGACGAGAAAGAATCGTTCCACCGGCAGCTTCGAATTCTTTAACGACTGCTTTCACTGTATCGAGCGGCTCTGCGTGCGCTTCTGTCGGGAAGTAAACTCCACCCTTCAGCCCAGGACGCAATGCCGGTTCGAGTGCGAGAATGTCATCACCAGTCATCATGCGACCTGGGATTCCCCGCTCAGCCATCAAATCCATTTCTACTTTTGCTGATTCAACGCCCGACTCTTTCGCCGAGACCATCAACAAACCTTTGCGATCAAAACCGAAGCTCTGTGAGCGTTGGTTGAGTTGATCGAACCACTCAAGGCTGTATTTCGAGATGTCAGCGAGAACCGCAACTGATTCACGAAGACGTTTGTCGTTCATCGCAAACAAGAAACGCGTCAGCCACGAAACGAGCTGCAAGCTAGGACGCGGCTTAATGTAGAGCGGACTTTCTGGATCAAGAAGCCAACCAATCGACTTAATGAACATTCCCGGCTGCGGGAGCGGCATCGCGAAGCACGGCGTGATCCACCCTGCGTTTCCGTACGAGCATCCCATGCCCGGTTCGGCGCGATCGATCACCGTCACTTGGCGACCCGCTTTTTGAAGTTCAAGAGCAGCCGTCATACCAATGATGCCGGCACCAATAACCAAAACGTCGACTTTCTGAGCTTGCATAGGCGCTCATATTGAGCGAAATCCTGATGGGAAACAAGGGCTAGACCGCGCCTATGAGGAGTTTCAGATGAAAGCTTCGACCGCGTTTTTGATCGGAATCGCCATTGCCTCTTTTATCGCTGGCGCCTGTTGCGTCCGAGCAACAGGTAAAGCCGGCCGACCAGAAACAGCCTACAAAAGATGCAGAATCCGCTAAGACCGAAGCCGAGCAGGTAGCAGCCGATGGCTCGAAGCCTCTTGATCTCCCCGATTTTTCGAAAGTAAACCAGCCGCCGCCCACCGATAACCCGCGTTACAAAGCGCAAGTCGGTTGCCGCCGCCGCGACGGCACTCTCGTCAAAAAAGGCGATTCCGGGTTCGATAGCTGCATGATGGACGCAAGCCTGAAGCACGACGACATTCGCGTCGGCACTGACCCCGTGAAAACCGGCTTCGGCTCACCGAACGTGAACCTGCACTTCGGCGGTAAGTGATTTTAGTTTTTCACGAGCGAATAAAAATCCAAATTGAAGCCGTACATCACTTCCTCAGGAGACGGCTTCACTGTTTCAACATAGTTCTCAATCAGCTTCACCATCTGCGCGCGCAACTTTTCTGCATCAACCTTAGAGAGCGTCGAGACGGTTGAATAGTGAACGTCTGTTTTCGAATCATTCATCAGCGATTGAATCGCAGCGATTCTCCAATTGGTGTGATGCTGACGAATCAAAGGTGACTCACGATTCAAATGCACTTGTGTAAGACCCGGTTTGAGAATGCCTTTCTTTTCTTCGATGATTCCGACCTGCGAAAGAAACAAAAGAACGCCATTCACAACCTCGTCAGGAACCTTGAGTGCATTCGCGATTGATTTTGCATCGTTGTATTCAGGAAGACTGCTCAACACATGAACCGCAAGGTAGTGCCAGCTACTGTAGTAGATCGATTGATCATGTTCTGAAAGGCTGTGTGAATCTCCGACTCGTTTTTTGATATTGAGATGTTCTTCTCTCAATGCACGAAGCTCATCGCGAAAATATGCTTCGAGTTCCTTTGTTCCCGCGCGTGCAATTTCAACCAGAAGCAAAAAGCACTTCTGCTCGCGTTCTTTAAGCCCCAAAAAGTTCGCAACCTTCAAACCTTGTTCGAGACTAAAATGAGCCTGACCGTTTAAAACTTGGGTGACGTATCCGCTTTGGCAACCCGCCTTTTCAGCAAGCTTGCTGCGAAAGCCCCTCTCGAAAGTCTTTCGAGAGGCTTCTGCCTCCAGAAGAA
>DATLHP010000022.1:0-3159 GCA_035539835.1 Bdellovibrionales bacterium | reverse complement strand
ATTATAAGCCGGTCGTCGTCGAAGTCGCACTCGCACGATTTCTGACTCGCGGAAGCCAAGACGATTCGATTCAGCTTCTTCGTTTCGCGAACCGCGTTCCGCTTCAGTTCGATAAATCGGCTTGTGCGATCACTCAAGCCGTCGAAACAGTGAACTGGCGTTCGTACGGTCTGCAGCAGTCAAAAGACTCTCTGCCGATGGGGCCTTACGTTTTCGCGATTTCGGTCGTGTCACCGTTCATCAAGTTCAAAAACGCCTCGAAAGAAACGATCGACAGTTCTGACGAGTTGGTCGAAGAGATTCGCCGCGCGCTCATGCAAGCGGGTCAGAAACTCTCTCGACACATTCGTAAAGAGCACAAAGAAGCTGATCTTGAGCGCAAAATCGCTCACATCGAGCAATTCGGTCCGATTTTGATCCAGTACCTGGGCAAGATCACTGGCGCGAAAGACGCTCGTAAGAAAAAAGCCGAAGAGGGATTGCGTAAGCTTCTCGGACGCGATGCTCAAGCAGCAGAAAAAGATCTTTCGGATGCCGAAGTTCGCTTAAATGCTCTCAAAGAACGCCAAGAAAAAGCAGGCCTCGTGTTCGCCCGTAGTGGCGAAACAGATGATGAGGGCGGCGGTGAAGGTGACGAAGAAGGTGCAGAGATCATCGAGATCGAAGTGACCGACGACGACGCGACAACCAAGAAGACGACGAAAAAACTCGACGCGAAAGCGGCGGCAAAAGAGCGAGAGAACAGCAAAAGCGGAAAAAAAGCTGCTGAAGAAGCTCCGCTCAAAGGTGCTGCACGCGGAACTGCGAAAGCGAAGCCGGCGCCATCGAAGTCTGCTCGCGCCTCGAAATAATTTTGGAATTTTAGGAAATACGTATGGATAAGATCATTCGAATCAGAAAACTCACGAAAGACATTCCAAAGGAAGCTCGTCTTCTTTGCGATACGATGCTTTCAGAGCTCGAGCGCGCGAATCGACCTGTTCTCGAAGCCGTGAAATGTTCTCTTGATAACTCTTTCTACAATCCGAAAGTGGGTTACCTCACTCCGGGCGACAAACGCGTTCGTACTGAGCTCAACGTTTCGAGCGTGCAAAAGATGGCGCGAGTCATCTTCATGCTCGATCAGTTGCTAGCGCGACTCGAGAGCGGCGCCGTTCACACGAAACGGGAATACTATTACATCGCCAAAGGTGAAGTGAAGAGTAACAAACAGTTGAAGCCGCTCGACTTCGCCGATCAGGACGAATCGGATTCGGTCATCGACTTCATCGGCGATATGCTCGAAGTTTACCGCGAAGAATTGAACTGCTTTGCCAATGATCGCGGTGGTCAGACCTACTCACAACAGCTCGTCGTCACGGAGACGATGGCCGATGGCGAAAAAGCGACGATCGATCTCTCGACTCTTGGTACTTCGCCGTTCCAGCCGAAAAACAAGCCACAAGCCCTGACATTGAAGACGAAGAAAAAAGTCGACTTCTGTCTCGTCGTCGAATCAGAAGGTACGGCGGGTTCTCTCGTCGCCAACGGAATGACTCGTCGAAACAACTGTATCGTCATGGGTGCGCAAGGGGTTCCATCGAACGGTGTTCGCGGTTGGTGCAAACTGATTCAAGAGCAGCTCAAGGTTCCGATGTATTTCTTCGGAGATCTGGACGCGTACACGATTCAGAATATCTATCGTACGTTGAAAGCCGGCTCTGCGGCCTCGTTGATTCGTAACTCTGACTTCTCGGCGCCTGAAGTTCACTTCTTGGGCGTTTTGCCAGAAGACGTAAAGAAGTACGATCTCTTCACTTACCCTGTGAACGAGAAAGATCCGGCTGAGAATCGCTCGCTCAAAAAAGCGAAAGATGCGCTTCAAAACGATCCGTTCTTCCAAGACAAAAAGAACAAGCGGCTCGCTTCGGTTCTCGAATGGTTGATCAAAAACAAAATGCGTTGTGAACAGCAGGCGTATTTGTCGGTCAATCCACGTGATCCTCAGACGATGGAAAAGATCATTCTCGAGAAAATCAAATCAGGGTCATTCATCTGATGACTCGACATCGGCTACCGCTTCTAGTTTTAGTTGCGGTGGTTGTCGGAGTGGCGCTCGGAACGTTGTTTCCCGATGGCGCCCTGAAATCTGTTTCAGAAATCGGAAAGCTCATCATTCATTGGGTCAAGCTCATCGCTGGCCCATTTTTGTTTCTGACGATTGTCGCCAGTGTTGTTGAAGTTCAAATTCGATGGCGCGATGGCTTGAAGCTCGTTGGTGTCGCCCTTTTCAATACATCGATCGCGATTGCATTGGGTGTGGGGCTTGCCAGTGTTTTTTTAAGTGATCTCAAGCTGCCCGAACTCAATATTGCAGCCTCTGCGGCGCCGACAAATCTTACGCTTTCGTTTGACGGGTGGGTCAAAACCCTCACTCCTTCGAGTTTGTTTGCGCCATTTGTAAATAACGACATTCTCTTGATCGCGCTCATGGCGCTTTTAACGGCTCTCGCGCTTCGCAAAATCTATTCGGGCGAAGGAGAGACGGCGGTTCAGGCTGTCGCTGAGAAAACATTGGCGCTTCGAAAACTTCCTGCGACTTTTCTTGAGTGGATGATCGCTATCATTCCGCTCGCAGTTTGTGCCGTCGTTGCTGGAAGTGTTTCGCAATACGGGCTTGCACCATTGGTCTCGCTCTTAAAATATGTCGCCGTTGTTCTGTTGGGCCTCACGCTGCAAGTGGTTCTAGTCTATGGCACTTGGCTTTTCATCGTGAAGAGAATCAGCCCGAAAAGGTTTTGGGCTGAGGCCAAAGAGCCGATTTTCTATGCGCTTGGTGTGAATTCGAGTCTTGCAACCGTGCCGCTCACTTTCAAAGCCTTAAAGAATCTAGGCGTTTCACCGAAGGCTGCATCGCTTGGGGCGGGCGTTGCGACCAATCTGAATAACGACGGCGTCGTCTTGTATGAAGCAATGGCCGTGTTTTTTATCGCAGGTCTTTACGGTATTCCGATGACGGAGACTCAGATGATCACCGCAGCACTCGCGTGCATCGTCGCGAGCATGGGCATTACTGGCGTTCCAGAAGCCGGTTTCATTTCATTGTCTGTGGTCGTCGGAACGCTAGGGCTTCCAGCGGAAGCCCTGCCGTTACTATTGGCTGTTGATTGGATGATTGCT
>DATLHP010000021.1:0-9056 GCA_035539835.1 Bdellovibrionales bacterium | reverse complement strand
CCTCAGCGACATCCGCAGAAACTTCAGCACGTTCGATTTGCTCGGCTTCAGTGAGCAGTCCCGGCGTTGGAACGTTCTTCAAAAACGATTCTGCCGTCGAGAACTCTTTGTTCTGAGCCGAAACCGCCGCCAAACGAAGATTCAGTTGATCATTTTTCGGAAGTGCTTCGAAGACACCGTGTTCTTTCTCGAGGCCCGATGCACGAAGATCCGCAAGACGCTTGATACAGTCGCGATAGATGGCACCAGCCTCATTCAAGACTCCTGCTTGTTCGTAAGAACGACCGACAGCGAAGCGAACGTCGACGCGATCCGTGTTTTTGAGCCAGCCGCTCGTATTTTTGCTCCAGCGGCGAAGCGAATCCATGAAGTCACCGCGATCAGCTGCTGAACGGATCGCCTTCACCATGTTGTCGACGATACGGTGCTTGATGCGGTCTTTGTTCGCCGACTGCGGATTGCGCTGGTAGTAAGTGATCAAATCACCCGCTGCTTGATCAAACTGCTTTCGCTCGGTCATGCCGTCAGCAACAAGCATCGTAACGAACTCTTCGATCCCCGGAAGAATCGGACGCTTTTTGAACTCTTCGCCGACGCCAGGCTCTGTCTTTACAACATGCTCTGCAGACGCGCCTTCACCTTCGGCTTTTGCTTCGCCTTCAGCTGCCGGTTTGGCTTCGTGGGCGACGGCTTCGGTCTTCTCGGCTTCCGCTTTCAAAGGAACTTCTTGATACTGCTGCTGAATCGAAGCGATCTCTTCGAGAGCATTTGAGAGCTCTTTGTCTTTCATGTCGGGCATGCGCGTGATCAAGAAACGAATACGAGCAATGCCGGCTCCCGGAGTTCCACGGTAGCGAAACGAGCTTTCGAGATAAGCACCTTGAGCACGCTTATTCTCAGCGCCCAAAATATCGAGAAGCTCACCAAGACGGGTCATCGCATAGCCGCCATGAACGTGCTCAGGGAACTTTTGCAAGAAGGCGCGGTAAGCATCGAGTGCTTCGCGGTACTTGCCACGACGGAACTCAGCTTCGGCAATATTATAGAGAGCGTTTGGATATTGTTCTGAAGCTTTATCGTATTTTTTGAGCGTCGCTTGATACTGATTGATCGCTTCAGCCCAATCTTTCTTGCGGAAAAAAACGTCGCCTTTACGGAAAGCAGCGTCGAGTCTGACTTTCTCGGTACGTCCTGTCTTTTCAATTTGCTCAAGTGCAGCAACAGCGTCGTCGAATTTATTGATTCGGAGATAAGCTTCAGCCGACGCGATATTCACTTGATCGATATGTTTCGAGTTCGGATTCGCACGCGAGAAACGCTGGAATGCCTTCAAAGCGCCAAAACTATCGCCACGGTCCATGTATGAGTAACCGATCAAAAGAAGCGTGCGCGCAGTGATCGGCGACTTAGGGTACTTCTCGGTCAGAAGATTGTACTGATTCATCGCGAGTTCGAAGTCGTAATTCGATCCGCGCTCTCGGAAGTAAGCGTAGTGAGTGTCAGCAAGCATGTAACGAATGATTTCGTCATATGAACTGATCGTGTATTTCTTCAAAAACTCATTGGCTGTCTTCACAAGAAGACCACGCTCGCCCTTATTGAAGAGAGATAAGATCACACGCGCTTCTTTGTTTTCGCGTGTGTCATTCGGAATGATTTCGTAAGTCGGAGGAGCAGCTTTCAAAGCCGAGAGCTGAGGCTGACCAAGGTCGAGCATCGGGAACGGCAGGTAGTAATTTGCGCGGCTAGCGATGATCGCGTCTTCTTTGATTTCGTAATCTTTGATCGAGAAACGGCGAAACTCAGGATCGCCGCCATCGAAAATTCCGTGCGTGAAGTCTTTGCCTGAGCTGATTTGCTCCGCGAGACTCGGTGCTTCGTTCTGCGCAACCAACAAACGATCTGTTCCCGCCGGTGAACGCTTCGCTTTCGCGTTTGGAACTCCCGTGATTGCTGCGCTGATGTCCTTTTCGGTGCCCAATCCGCTGTTTGCCGTTTGAACTTTCTTCGGTGCCGCTTTCTTTGGCTGCGGAGCAGGTTGCTCAGGCTGATCTTTCGGGAAGAAGTCGACGATGAGTCGCGAAGGCTGCTCAGTGAGGTAATCAAAGAAATCAACGCCAGGCTTCACAGCGAAACTGAGTTCGACGGCTTCGTCGAGACCCTTTTCGTTAACCTTGATCCCCGTCACGATCGAATCAGTGTGTGATTTCAAACGCGCGATCGCCTCGGGGCGAAGACCGCGAATGCTTAAAACAACCGCATCGCCGCCAGAGGCCGCTTTGCGAAGATCGTATTTCCAATCTTTCACGCCAGAAAATTCGAAATGGCTCGCATCACCGATGCGGCTGACATCGACGGTCACCGTTTGCGCGAATGCCAAGACTGGACCGAGTGCTAGTCCGATGAGCACTACTTTAGACAAGAAGCTGATGATGCTTTGTTGCGCTCTCGACACTGGACTCGACCCCTCTTTGACTGCACACACGTGTTCACATGAGTGAAGAGCACAATCGATGCCAAAGATCTGCTCACGCCGGCGCTGTTTTCGCGAGTGATGGTCGTACTTTCGACGACAAGAAAATGGCGTCATTCATCGGTTTTGACAGGACCCGACGTAAGAACAAAGTTTCGATTTGGCAGTTGCGAAATGAGACGGTACTACCGATAGGTCAGCTGACAGCTGGAGTAATCATCATGGCGATTCGACACAAGATTCTACCCTTTTTCATCTGTTCCGCCGGAATCATCGGCGCGACGATTCTGAGCGGCTGCGTTTCGGTCAATATCGGCCCGAAAGGCGCCGTGAAGTCGAGCGATGTTCGCTTCCAAGAACCCGAGTCTCCGTTCGAGTCGATGAGTTCGACTCCGGCCGATCGCGCTTGGCAGAACACTCAAAACGGAAACACGATTAGCTATCTTTCGAGCTGCAATGATCCAAACGATCCACCACTCGATGTCGCCGCGGCCGAATTGACCGGCGATCTTCGCGATGCAACGACTCTCCGCTCACAAACGATCCAATTCAACGGGCGCGAAGCACTCGATCAAGACGTCGAAGGAAAAGTCGAAGGAGTTACGACACGCATCCGCAACGTGATTTTCAAAAAGAACGGCTGCCTGTACACTCTCACCTACCTTGGCGTCGCCAAAGCATTCGAAGCTGACAAAAAACACTTCGAAAAATTCTTGAAAGGATTCGAAGCTCCATGATCGAAGCCGTCGCAACCTCATTCGGTACTGCGATCATCACGCTGACCCGCTCGATCGGCGAAGCTGGTCTTCTTTTCTATCAAGTCATTCGCGACATGTTCCGCAGACCATTCTATTTCGGCCTATTGAGCGAACAAATCTATCACGTCGGAATCAAGTCGCTCGGTATCGTCTTCGTGACAGCGTTCAGTATCGGCATGGTTATGGCGCTTCAGTTCGGACTCGGACTCGAAAAGTTCGGCGGAAAGCTCTACGTACCGAAAATCGTTTCGCTCTCGATCGTTCGCGAAATGGCGCCAGTTTTTTGCAGCCTGATGCTCGCTGCACGCGTCGGTGCCGGCATCGCCTCTGAACTCGGATCGATGCTCGTTACACAGCAAATCGATGCGATTCGAGCTCTCGGAACTTCGCCGATCAAACGCGTCGTCATTCCTCGTATCTTAGCCTGTGTTATCGCGATCCCACTCTTGTGCGCACTCGGAAACATCATCGGTATCACCGGTGCAGCCGTCGTTGGTATCTCTGAACTCGGTCTTGATCCGAAGTACTTTCTCGAAAAAGTTCTTACGACGGTCGTCATCACTGACTTCGTTGCCGGTATCGTAAAAACGTATTTCTTCTCTCTCTTCATCAGCGTGACCGCATGTTACTTCGGCCTCAACGTCAAAGGCGGAACTCAGGGCGTCGGTTCAGCCGTTCGTGGGGCTGTCGTTACAGCCTCGATCATGATTCTCGCCGGCGACTTCTTTTTGACGAAGGCCTTCTTCATCTTCTTCGAGGCGTCATGAGTAGTGAAACCGTCGTTGAATTCAAAGATTTCAAAAAGAGCTTCGGAACGAAAGTCGTTCATCGTGGCGTGAACTTCAGTCTACGCCGCGGAGAGTGCCTTGGCCTTCTTGGTGGTTCAGGCCAAGGGAAGTCCGTTATCTTGCGAAGCCTGATTGGTCTTGAAAGACCAGATAGCGGGCAAGTTCTTGTCGATGGCGACGACATTACCAAGATGAATGAGCGCCAACTCATCGAGGTTCGAAAGAAAGTTGCTTATGTTTTTCAAAACGGAGCCCTCTTCGATTCAATGACTGTTTTCGAAAACCTGGCTTACCCGCTTCGTGCCCATACGAAACTTGGTGAAGCCGAAATTCGCAAGCGTGTGATCGACCAACTCGCAGAGTTTGGTCTTGAAGGCAACGAAGCAACAATGCCAGCCAATCTCTCGGGTGGTATGCAAAAGCGCGTCGGCCTTGCTCGCTCGATCATCTTGCAACCAAAAGTGGTTCTCTATGACGAACCGACGGCCGGTCTTGACCCCTACAACACGATTCGCATTCAAGAGATGATCTTGGGTCTGAAGAAAAAAGGTGTGTCGGCGATTTTTGTGACTCACGACATGCCAAGTGCTTTCGCTGTCTGCGATCGTATCGCCCTTCTTCTCGAAGGAAAGATCGCCGCCATCGGAACAAAAAAGGAACTCGAATCTGGTCAAGAGAGCGGCACGGAAAGCAAACTCACACGCTTCGTTAACGGCTTTGAAATATAGGAATAGCTCATGGAACCGAAGTCTAAAAAACTCGAATTTAAAGTCGGAATCTTTATCACCGTCGGACTTCTCGCAGTCCTCATTTCGATTCTTCTCTTGGGCGGAGACAAGGCCTTCTTCACTAAATACGTTCGACTCAACGCTCGCTTCACCGAAGTTCAAGGCTTGTTTCCGGGCAGCGTCGTCAGTCTAGCGGGTGTTCCGGTAGGCAACGTCGAAGCCATTGGTTTCGTCGACGCTGAGAATAGGCTGAACCTAACGATGAAGATCAATGACAAGTTTAAAAACCGTCTTGTCGAAGGAACCGTCGCTGAAATCCGCACTCAAGGCGCTTTAGGCGACAAGTTCATTTATCTGATCCCTGGACCACCAGACGGAAAAATTCTCGCCGATGGCTCAGTGGTAGAATCTCTTGAAACAGATATCATGAAAATGCTGACGTCTCGCGAAGACGGAATGGCGCGCGTGATTGATCTGATCAAAGAACTGCATCTCATGATCGCATCGATCAATCAAAACGGCGGCTTAGCAACGACGATGAAAAACATGTCGGAAGTATCGCTCAAGCTAAAATCGACTTTAACCCAGCTTGATGGCGCTCTAGCCGACGTCCGAGGCGATGCAAATGATCCTAAACTCAAAAAGTCTCTAGCGAGTCTCACGTCGATTCTCCAGAAGGTCGACAGCGGCAAAGGCACTCTGGGTCAGCTGATCAACGACCCATCGATCGCACAAAGTCTGAAGTCGTTCCTCGGTGGCTCAGAGAGAAATCGCTATATGAAAGACATGATTCGTGAGACGCTCCAAAAGAGCGAGACAGGCAAATGAGCAAACGACATAGCCAGATTTTTTCACTCCAACTTGCAAACCACGATGATTCGTTCGGTCCGCGCCCAAAGCCACCGACGTTCATTCGTGTTTTGCGTTGGATTGCTCTGACTCCGGCTGTGGTCTGCTTCATTCTTCCGTCGTTCCGCATCGGTAAACAGGTTCAACGCGCGCCTGCTTTTGCAATTCCTGACGTCGTTCAACAACACTCAGTCTTTACAATTCCGGCAGATCCAAGCATTTCGACTATCCGTCTTTCTGGTCGCATGCTTCCAGTCGTGAAATCAAAAGGGCTCTTGCTCGCTCACGCATCGGCAGCTCCATCACTCGATCTCGAGATGGTTTATCGCGGACCTGATCACCCATGGGATCCAAAATCGTTACTTCCAAAGCTCGAGCATCCGACCTTCGATGTTTTCTCGAAATCAATTCGCACAGAAGCCAACACGGCGGCAGCGGCTGCTGAGTCGACGGTTCCTGAAGCTGAATTAAAGGTGATGAATCGCACTGACGGCGAAGCTCAAGCACTGTGCTGGAAGAAACCGAAGTTCGAAATCATCAATGAGATTCGCAAGGTCAGACCCAACATCTGGACACCCCGTTACGCCAGCCTAACTGCAACAGCGGCTGGTGAAGTCGTTCAGACCGGCGGTACCGAAGCGGCACGTGATAAGTTTGCGATCGTCTATCATGGCGGCGGTCTCTACAGCATTTATCGCAATATCAAAGACTTCAAAGTTCGAAAAGGTGATCAGGTCAAAGCTGAACAACTGATCGCGACCGCACATGCGGGAAGCATGCGCCAACCTGCAAGCCTGAGCTGGGGCGTGGTTTTGGCGGGCTCAGAAATCAGCCCTGAGAGTTTCCTTCAGACGTCGACGCAGCTCTGCGACTCAATGTAAATCGGATCTGCTTCGCCCAATTGCGGCCGACGTGGTCATTGACCTTGGTGCGAATTTCTTCCTGAAAAAATGAAAGCTGCTGCATCCACACGGGATGCTTCACCCAAATATGAAGAATCCCGCGCTCATAAGCGCAGGGAAGAGTGTTTTCGCCGATCGTAGGTCCTACGATGGTTCTCCATTGCTGCTCTAGACGCCAGCGAATGAATCCGTCTCCGAGCTCAGACTTGCTATTTTGTAGCAAGGACTGTAGGACATCGGCTGCCGCCGTCAAATGCGCGGCCCGTTTGGGTTTTTTGAAGTTTTTCGGATCGGTCGACATCTCGAATCGAGAGATAACATGGGCACTCAGAAACCGACAATTCATATCGCAGGAGCCGGGCTTGCCGGTTCTGAATGCGCACTCCAGCTCGCCGATCTTGGATATGACGTCGTTCTGATTGAAATGCGGGGAGAAATTTCTACCCCGGCCCATCGCACGACGGATTGCGCCGAACTGGTCTGCTCGAACTCTTTCGGATCCCTTGCCGATACAAGTGCCCCTGGCCTCCTGAAGTGGGAAGCCGAGCAAATGGGATCAAAGATCCTCGACAGCGCTTATGTTTCACGAGTTCCGGCTGGCCAAGCTCTGAGCATGGATCGCGAGGTCTTCGCACGCGAGATGACAGCTAAAATCGAAGCTCATCCCCGCATTCGCCTCGAGCGCCGCGTGATTCGCTCACTCGACGAGCTTCCGCGCCCGTGTGTCGTTGCAACAGGTCCGCTCACTCACGACGATCTCGCAAAATCGATGCAGCAGCATTTCGGCGATGAGTTCTTGTACTTCTTCGATGCGATTGCACCGATTGTCGCGGCTGATTCGATCAACATGAATATCGCTTGGCGCGCGGATCGCTGGGACAAGGGCACGAAGGATTACATCAACTGCCCGCTGACAAAAAAAGAGTATCACTTCTTCATTCAAGAGATGAAAGACGCGCGCAAAACAGAGGCTAAGGATTTCGAAAAGGACACGCCGTACTTCGAGAGCTGCATGCCGATCGAAGCAATGCTTGAGCGCGGAGATCTGACTCCACGCTTCGGACCAATGAGTGCAAAAGGTCTTACTGATCCTCGCACTGGCAATTGGCCATTCGCTGTCGTTCAACTTCGTCAAGATAACCGCGAAGGAACGGCGTACAACATCGTCGGCTTTCAAACGAAGATGGCCTATGCCGAGCAAAAGCGCGTCTTCCGTTTAATTCCTGGTCTCGAAGAAGCCGAGTTCTTAAAACTCGGCTCGATTCATCGCAACCTCTACATCAACACACCGAAACGCTTGAATCGCGATCTGTCGTCAAAGAAAGATCCGATGTTGTTCTTCGCGGGCCAGATCACCGGCGTTGAGGGCTATTTCGAATCGACATGCATGGGCTTGCTTGTCTCAAGATTCGTTGATGCAAAAGTGCAAGGTCGCCTTGCATCAGATGCTTCGAACATCGAAGAATTCGTTCCACCACGCGCAACGGCTTTTGGTTCACTTCTCGACGCGATCACTGATGTAACGAAGATCGATCACTTTCAACCAACGAACATCAACTTCGGTCATCTCCCGCCGATCGAAGAACGCATGCCGAAAGATCAAAAACGCGCTCTACAGATTCAAAGCGCAAAGAAGGCGATGTTGGAGTGGATTTCAGCGCAGGGACTCACAGTTCGTGGAGCTCCTCAGACGGAGTCAGCGAGCCAAGCATTGCGCGCGATTATCGAAGCAGCTAAAGCTGCCGAGGCGGCAGCTCAAGCTTAAGAAAAAAGCTGATCAAGGCATTCCGACAGAGCAGTTCAACATCTGATCTCTGACTTCTGTTTTCGGATGAGTTCCTGAACGCCAGCTCAAGTAGTAGCGCGGCGTCTGAAGCCCTTTGATGACCTTGCCATCGGACGTTTTAATCGGCTCCCATGTCTTTCTGATCGTCATAATGTCTTTACTTTCGAAATCCGACTCAACAGAGCCTACTTCTTCGGACGAGGTACCAATCATTTCTTCGCCTGGAATGACTGGAAACGTCTTTGCTTCCATCAGATCAAAGTCTTCATCTGAAACCGTGAATGTCTTTTTACTGACAACATAAGCACCGCCAAGAATTTGAAACTGAAGGGTCCACTCGCCATCGTTTTTGAAAGCCCAAACAAACAATGGAGCTTTTGATCCGACACACGTGAGTGCATTCTCAGGAAGTCGGTCTTTGATATCAGTCAACTTCGTGTCTGACGCAAACAAGTGAGCGACCACGTAGCGTGATTGTCTTGAGTTCGTAGCACCCACCGCTCGATTGGCAGCGTAAACAGCTTCATGAACGATGATCGCGGCGCGACCCGTTTCAGTGAGCATTTTCCAGATTGGCCCGTTGATGAAAATCTTGTCGTCACTGTAATAGTTGGCCAATTGCTCGGCCTTACATCCTTGAGGAACCATGACTTCAAACGAGTCATCGATTGGCAACAGGTCCGCAGAAACCAATCGCATATTCTGAAGAACACTCTTCACATAGAACTCAACCAAGCCCCGCGAACTAGGCGGAAGAACTTCGAGGGCATAG
>DATLHP010000020.1:0-2532 GCA_035539835.1 Bdellovibrionales bacterium | reverse complement strand
GTATTCAGCAATCGGTCGATCACTCAGTTTCACTTCCGACGTCGGGTCTCCTGGCGAGAGAAGAACGAACGTCGTTAGCCCGATCGCTGGAACGAGCAAAAACCATCCACTCGAAACCCCGTTGGCTTTCGGTGCTTTCTTTTTTCTTAGAACTGTCTGTGGTGCAGGCGTCGGAACAGAAGCAGCCAGTGTCTTGGTAACACTCTTTTCCTGCTGATTGTTGGATTGCAACTCACTTGGCGATGTGAGCTTCGAGAGCGCTGGTTGCTCAGGCACGGCTGGCAAATTCTGCGCAGTCGCAAAAAGCTTAGTGAAGCTTTCGCGCTTTTGCTGCGAAGACCCGCCCGTCTCTTTGAGTTTTTGTTTTACTCTCGCCACGCCAAAGACCCCGGCGTCATAGAGCGATGTCTCACATTGAGACACTGGCTCCGACACTCGTCTAGTCGAGTTATCGGTCGAGAACGATGTTTACATAATGGTAGTCAGTGAAAAAAGAGGTGTCTAAGCACTTTCCACACTCTTGCTGTCAGAGCCAGGAGGTCCTTTGACAGGCAATGTGATGATAAACTCGGTGCCTTTTCCAACTTCAGATCGAACACGTATGTCGCCACCGTGTTTTTTGATGATTCCGTAAGAGATACTCAAACCGAGACCGGTTCCTTGTCCGACACCCTTCGTGGTGAAGAAAGGATCAAAAATCTTATCAGCAACTTCGTTTGCCATTCCTTTTCCGGAATCTTTAATCGAGATCTGAGCCCAAGGTTCAACTCCTTGGCGTATTTCTTTGAGAGAAATCCAAATATCGCCTTCGCCCTCGATAGCTTGAGCGGCATTGGTGAGAATGTTCATGAAGACCTGATTGAGTTGGCTCGCAAAACAAAGAACCGGAGGAACATTTCCGAATTCTGTGTGCACGCGAACTCGGTTCTTCATTTCGCCCGAGAGAAGTCGAAGCGTGTTGTCGATCCCCTCTTGAAGACTGACCTTTTTGATCACCGCTTCTTCGAGACGAGAGAAGTTTCTTAAACCCAGAACGATATCTCTCGTGCGGCGAGCGCCATCTTCGCAAGATGTGATGAGGCGCGGAAGATCTTCAAGAATATAGGCGTAGTCTGCTTTGAGTTTCGCGGCTTCAACATCTTTGCTCTCGCCAGCCGCGTCGATGATCGACGTCAGTTTCTGAGTGTAGTCTTTGAGGTGACTCATGTTGCTGTAGATGAAACCGATTGGGTTATTCAATTCGTGTGCGATGCCGGCGACCATTTGACCAAGGCTCGCCATCTTTCCTGTATGAAGAAGTCGCGCCTGAGTTTCTTTGAGTTCTTTGTATGCAAGCTCGAGTTCTTTGATTTTCTTCTCGAGTTCCATCTTCGTTTGATAGATGCGACGGCTCATCTCATTGAAACTCTCGGTGAGAACTCCGAGTTCCGTGTCTGTCGTGAGCGGAATCTCAACCGGTCCGTCGCGCACATCCATTTGCTGAATGGCTGAAATGATTTCGTAGACCGGCCCAACCACGACTCGAGTTGCAAAGATCGAGATCAAAATAAGAATCACGCCGATCGCACAAATCATCGTGAAGAACGCGTAGTTTACGTTCTTCAGAATGCCTTTTGATTTCTGCTTCGAAGCGCCGAGACCGACGAGGAAAGTCGAATTTCCCCACTTCACCGGTGTCGTGATGAATCCAAATGGTTCGTTGCGAACCGTAAGATCAAAGAACGCTTCATTTTCTCCGGCGATATATTTTGCGAAATAGTCTTTCGCATAAAGCAAGAAGTCTGGATGGCTGCCAGCAATCAACTCGCCTTTTGAATCGAAGAGAATGATTTCAAGATTCAGACGTTTTTTCAGATTGTCGAGAAACGAAGGCCCGATATTGATGATTTCTTCGATATAGCCAGCGACCTTGCCGTTCTTCGTGTCAATGCGGGTGATCGCGACGAGATCAACACTGTTGTTCGTGCCCGGCTCGGCAACCGTGATCTGGCCCTCGCGGCCAAGAATCTCGCGATACGAATCCGAAAGATAGATACTTGAGTTATCGATGTCCTTGTCGTCTTGGGATCCCTTTGTCAGCGAAGTCATCAACTGACCATCACGATTGAAAAGAGATGCACTTGTCAGAAAGTCATTTTTGACAGCGGCTTCGATTTGTTTTTTTGCAAGCTGAACAGAGTTCGTCAGTAAGTAGTACGAAAGCATGGGATCAGCGCGGTTACGAATACGCCGAGCATTGAGATACTTTTCATAGTCTTCGATTGTCGATCCGAATTCGCGAGAGTTCGCGCGAAGACGCTGAACGAGTTCGTTGTCGATCGCCTGTTCGTACTTGATCAGAGAGTAGCCCGTAACAAACATCAGCGGCGCCAATGAAAGCACGAGGAACCAGATCATCAAAATGGTTCGAAGCGAGCGCCGAGGCTGTCGCAATCGGAATTTCTTTTGGGTTGCCACTCTTCCGCCTGAGTCGCGCGTTAGTTCGCCGACTCAATCCATAGAATAAATCGAACTTGCCCTTGAGGCATAACT
>DATLHP010000019.1:0-3311 GCA_035539835.1 Bdellovibrionales bacterium | reverse complement strand
GCCTTCTTTACGAATGCGTTCGCCAAGTTCGTTGTTGAGTTCAGTCGGGAAGGGACCTGACCCCACGCGAGTCGTGTAGGCCTTCGTGATACCGATGATCTTTTGAACCGAGTTCGGACCAACTCCGCTGCCGATGCATGCCGAACCAGAGATCGTCGATGAGCTCGTCACGAACGGGTAGGTGCCATGCAAGAGATCGAGCATCGTTCCTTGAGCGCCTTCGAAGAGAACTTTCTTACGATCGCGAAGCGCACGGTGAACCATCATAGATGCGTCTTTGCTACGGTAAGGAGAAAGTTCTTCGGCGAGCTCAAGCATTCGCTTGTGAAGCTTGTCGATGTCGATTGGCTCTACTTTGTAGTAGTTTTCGAGAAGGAAGTTCTTTTCTTTCAAGCTTGCCACGAGCTTGTCTTTCAATGTCGCCGTTTCAAAGAGATCACCGAAGAGAATCGCTTTTCGAGATGCGCGATCTTCATAAGCTGGCCCAATTCCGCGGCCAGTGGTTCCGATCTTTTCTTGGCCGAGAGCTTTTTCCCGCGCTTGATCGATCGCGCGGTGATAACTCAAGAGCACTGTCGCTTGATCAGAGATGCGAAGTTGTTCCGGGTTGCTGATGAGACCCGCTTCTTTGAGCGCGCGGATTTCGCTAGCGACTTCTTCGAGATCGAGAACGACACCAGCTGCGATTACGCATGTTGTTTTCGGATGCAGAATTCCGCTCGGAACCAAGTGAAGAACGGTTTTGATTCCGTTCACGACCAGCGTATGGCCGGCGTTTGCTCCGCCTTGGTAGCGGACGACAAGGTCCGCTTGGGCTGAAAACACGTCGACGACTTTGCCTTTTCCTTCGTCACCCCACTGTGAGCCAACGACGATAATACCAGGCACGCTATTCTCCTTAGACCTGCGGCTAAATTGAAATCGGAAGAGCTATTTTTCTCTGATCGAAAGACTCAATGCAAGTTCAATCACGATGGATGAAGCCGCCCTTAATCCATGCTTGATCGCCGGGCAGTTGGTCCTTGATTTCGCCGCGCTCCGCAAAAGATCGGACCTTCAAAGCGGCCTCCATTGAGCTGGCGCGAAAGGCCTCCGAGGTGGTTGCGCCGATATGCGGGGTCAGAACCACGTTCGATCGACCGATCAGTTTGGACTCCCGGGGGACGGGTTCTTTTTCGAAGACATCCACGGCTGCGCCAGCGATCCAGCGGTTATCCAATGCTTCACATAAGATGTGCTCTTCGATGACGGCCCCACGCGAGGTGTTGATGAGGATGAGGTCGCGATTGGCCTCATTCAATGTCAGTCTGCGAATCATATGGAAGGTCTCGTTCGTCGAAGGAACGTGGCAACTCACGACGTCGGCGATTTTGAAGACTTCATCGAGACTCATGCGTTCGCACTCAGCGGCTTCAAAATGGGATTCGTCTTTGTAAGGATCAAAACCCACTACGCGCATTCCGAAGGCTCGAGCCACTTTTGCCACTCGAGACCCGATGCGCCCTAAGCCGACGACACCATAGGTGCGGCCCGAGAGTTGACGTCCAATCAGCGTTTCGCGTTTCCAATCACCGGCTTTAACGGCCCTGTGACCGTCAGCAATTTTGCGAGAGACAGCGAGAACGAGCCCCCATGTGAGTTCGGCTGCTGAAGCGGCATTCGCGTCAGGAGTGTACATGACGACGACTTTGCGTTCTTCGCAGGCTTTGAGATCAACGTGATCAAAACCACTTGTCGATGTCACGATGACCTTCAGGTGAGGCGCGCGTGACAAGAATTCTGGAGTGATTTTGGTTCGACTGCGAATAACAAGTCCGTCGACATTAGCCAATTGCTCAGCCGTCGGAGTCGGAGTTTCGCTCTGGATCACTTGTAGTTTGGGATCCGTTTTCAGTACGGCAAGAGCTTCAGAATCGAAGCGATCGGTGACGATGACGTTGAATCGCTTCACTGTGTTCTCATAACCGGCGGCTGTGATTGCAAAATCGTCTTGGCTTGAGCGAGAGCCGCTTCGATTTTGTCTTGCGCTATGGTTCCGGGTTTCGCGCGATTGATCGCTTGGGCAACCGCATCGAGCGTAGTGAGCAGGTTCTCGTCGGAAATTGCACCCATGTGGCCAATGCGAAGAATTTTTCCCTTCAGACGATCTTGTCCGCCCATGACGACGATCTGTGCGGTCTTTTCGATGTCGCCACGAATCTTCTGTCCGTCGAGCCCATCGGGAACTGCGATCGCGGTCACCGAAGGTGATGGAGTTTGCGCGAAAACTTTGAGTCCCATTGTATTTGAAGCAGTGATCGTTGCCGTCGCAAGAGTTTGAATGCGCTCATACACCCGATGCATTCCAGTTTTCAGAAAAATATCGAGAACAAGATCGAGCGCGCGAATCAATGTCACTGAAGAGCTAAAAAGTGATTCGCCAGCATCATTCGCTGATTTTTCGGCGCGAATATCGAAATAAAATTTCGGACACTTCGAAGTTTCAGTGAGCGCCCAGGCCTTTTTAGAGAATGAAATGAACGAGAGTCCCGTCGGCAGCATAAATGCTTTTTGGCTTCCGCCGACGACGACATCGAGACCCCATTCGTCCATCGGCATATTCAGCGCGCCGAGAGCGGTAATAGCGTCAACCATCAAGACAGCAGGAGTGGTCTTCACGGCTGCCGCGATTTCACGGACAGGATGCAAAACAGCAGTACTCGTTTCGCAAGCTTGCGTGAGCACAGCTTTCGTTTTTGGATTCGAAGACAGATGATCTGAAATCTTTTTGACGTCGACAGGCTTTCCCCATTCGACTTCGAGTCGAGTGACGCGCATGCCGAAAGCCTCAGCCATTTCGGCCCAGCGTTCACCGAACTTTCCTGAAACGATGGACAGAACCTCATCGCCCGGAGAGAGGCAATTCACGAGCGCTGATTCGAGTCCGCCAGAGCCGGTCGATGTTTGAATGAAGCAAGGCTGCTCGGTCTGAAAAACAGATTTTAAGTTTTTGAGAACGCGCCCGTAGGTCGCGACGAATTCTGGCGTGCGATGATGCTCCATTGGCAATGCCAAAACTTCGAGCACTTCGGGTGGCATCGGCACTGGACCTGGCGTCATGAGCGTATAGGTTTTCATTCGCATCGAAGTCTAGTCGGGGAACGCCGGCAAAGGCAACGCCAGACCGGGACTTGTCGGGGAAACGCCTTGAAAAACATGGGCTTCCTTACTACGCTCGGGGCCGTGAAGCCCTTCTTTCTGAGCCTTCTTTTTCTAAGCCCATTGCTGGCGTCGTGCGCATATCATCTTGGCAATCAAGAGCGCGATATTCC
>DATLHP010000018.1:0-4574 GCA_035539835.1 Bdellovibrionales bacterium | reverse complement strand
CCAGCGCGCACCGTCTCAGCCGTCCTCTGAGGCGCCACAGCGCAAGCAGGCCGCTGCCGGTGCAGCGAATGTCATTCCTGGGCCGGGCGTAAAGAAGTGACCGTCACCATCGTCAATCGAAGTTCAATGCGAGTCACTCGCGTCTTCTTGAAGAAGTGGGTGAGCGAAATCGTTCGTCTTTCCCGTTCGAACAAGGATTTAAAAAAATACTCGAATCGGTTGGCGAAGTCTGAGCTCGTCATCGCGTTCATCAATGCCGACGAAATGAAGAAGATGAACAAACAGTTCCGCGGCAAGAACTACGCAACCGACGTTTTGAGTTTCGAATCTGATGAGCCGGGTGTGTTAGGTGAGCTTGTGATCTGTCCGCAAGTCATCGTTAAGCAAGCGGCAGAGCATGGACTTAAAAACCGCCACGAACTCGGTTACATGGTTCTGCACGGAATCCTGCACTTACTCGGCTTCGATCACGAGCAGTCAAAACGCGAAGCTGAGCGCATGTTTGCCATTCAAGACGGCCTTTTTGCAAAACTGCTCGAGAAAAACTGACTATCGATATTTGATCTTAGTCGCCTGGCGGATGAGCTTGGTGAAGTAAGCCTTATCGATATCTTTCTTGTCCGCGATTTTCACGAAGCGAACGAATTTCCCTTTGCCTGAGAGGCGACCCTCGGGATCTTTCAGCATGGAGCCTGCGAAGAAACCCAATTGAAAATGATCTTTTGCGCCGTAGATATACACGATCGGCAACTCATCACGAACCCAGCAACCATTGCCCCACTTCACGGTTTCTTCGAGCTGCTTGAACTCCGTTTTGATGAGTCGACGAATACTTTTGATCATTTCTTGCTGAGCCGGCTTTTGATCCGCGAGCCAATCTTTGAAGCTGTCGTATGACTTCATGTTGCACCTGTTTTTCGATTTGAGATTTTCGTTAAAAATTCTGGCTCGTGTTTTTCGAAGAAGGTCATCAATGCCATGTTCTCGCGCTTGCGACGAGATAGCCGAGCGCGGTTTTCGGCTTGGCGGGCTTGTTCATAGGCTTCAGAGATTTTCGCTTCGATCTTTTCAATGTCTTCGGCCAAAAGTGAATAGAGGCCGAGACGAAGTTTCGGAGATTGTTTGGCTTCAAAGACGAGGGAGTCGACGAGTTTTTGTCGGAAGAGTTTTGAAAGCGGCCCGCCTTTGCGCCACTTCGGTTCTGAGTTTCTAAATTTTCGTTCGACGAACGCGACATTCATTCCGTGCCATTCGACGAGTTCGACATCGGCGAGTTTGCGAAGGTAGTGAACGGTGCGTTCAAGAGAAAGATGATGCTCTTTCATGATCTCGGTCGGATCTTTTCCGATCAGCATTTCATTGAAGTACGCGAGTAGCCCCGGTGTTTTTGCTAGAGCGTCCTCTTGTCGTAAACTGTATTCGACCTGACCGACATGACGCTCACTGAGTCTCGCCATCGTATCGGCCATGCTGAGCCCAAGTTCATCGAGCAGACGATACCATGTCGTGAGATCGACCCCTTGTCCGGCAAGCCAGCGCTTCAAAGTCGGCAATGAAACACGCATACGTTTAGCGAACTCGGCTTGCGTGTATCCACGCCGCTCGATTTCGTCTTTGATGAGCCAACAGAGTTCGAGAGCTTTTTCTTCGGCATTTGAAGTCGCCATAAACCCTTTTACATCGATGGGTCATATTTTGATACCAAGAATATCAAAATATGATCCATTCGGTTTAGGGCGAGAATATGAGGCAGGAGTTGGAATAGGTTGCATCGATCGCGGGCCGTCGCTTCGCGAATAACTTAAGTAAAGGATCTAAAAAATGAAATCGATTGTCGTTCTATTCGTCGCCGCACTGGTCAGCTTCGCCGTTGAAGCAAATGCTCAAACTGACTGCTTAGAAATCAAAGCGGTGACTTTGCGAGCGGATCTGACCCTGATGTGCGAACTTGAAAGCTCGACTCACGAGACGACTCAGTTGGAGTGTACGGTTTTGGAGAAAAAGGGCTTTGATGTGAAGCCTGGCTTAGGCGTTTTCGTCGCGGGCCCTGATTGTCGGTGCAATTGGATGCATAAAATGTCTTGCGACGACCAGCAAAGGCTTTGCCAGCTTTCGAAGTCCCAAAAGATTCTTGGTGTAGGCGCCTGCCTTTGGCAGCAATGACTCGGTGTTTCCGAATTGATCGGCGGGCGTCGTCGGTTTAATGTCGTCGCATGAGTTTGATCACTGAACTATCCGATTACAAAGGGCGTTTGAACGCCTTGTCCGCGAAATCCTCCGAACTTCGGGGGTATCTTTGACATCCCCATGAAGGAAAAGCGCCTGCAGGAATTGAACATGCAGGCCGAGAACCCCGCCCTCTGGAGCAAGCCCACCGAGATGCAGAAGCTCAACAAAGAGAAGTCGATCGTCGAAAAGGCGATCAACTCTTGGCAAGAGCTCACTCGTCGCGTGGAAGACGGTGAGGTTCTTCTTGAAATGGCAGTCGAAGGAAAAGACGAAGCGACATTTGAGGAATTGAAAGCCGAAGTCGTCGCTTTAGAGAGTCTCGTCAACGATCTCGAAATCGCAAAAATGTTGTCGGGCGAGCTCGACGCCAACGGAACCTACCTTTCGATCAACGCCGGAGCCGGCGGTACCGAGGCCCAAGATTGGGCTGACATGCTCTATCGCATGTACATGCGGTACGCCGATCGCCATGGCTACAAACTCGAGACTCTCGAATACAACGAGGGCGAAGGCGCCGGAATCAAAGGTGCGACGCTTTTAATTTCTGGGCCATATGCTTACGGTCACTTGAAAGCCGAATCGGGCGTCCATCGCCTCGTTCGGATTTCGCCTTATGACTCGAACGCGCGCAGACACACGAGCTTCTGCTCAGTCTTCGTGTGGGCGGAAGTCGACGATGACATCAAAATCGAAGTGAATCCTGCGGACATCACTGTCGAAACGTATCGTTCGTCAGGTGCCGGTGGTCAGCACGTCAACAAGACAGACTCTGCCGTTCGTATGCGACATGCTCCTTCGGGCATCGTCGTTAGCTGTCAGACTCAGCGCTCGCAGCACGAAAACCGTGCGCACGCGATGAAGATGTTGAAAGCGGCTCTCTACGAAAAAGAGATGGAAAAACGAAACGCAGCAAAAGACGAAATGAACGCGACCAAGAAAGCGAACGAATGGGGATCGCAAATCCGTTCGTACGTCATGCATCCGTATCAGCTCGTCAAAGATCACCGTACTCAACACGAAACCTCACAAGTGAAGGACGTGATGGATGGTGATCTCGATGAATTCGTTTACGCATATCTCAAAGGCGGCGTAAAACCGAAGAATGCATCAGGCGCATCTGCTGAGGATGATCTTTAATGCTGCATCTCTGGTTGGTGCATCGATTCGTCTCAACCGGAAAAAGGCTTCTGAATCCGGCCGCGATCATTTCGTTGGCCGGAATGGCTATTGGCGTTGCTTCGCTCACGGTAGCAATGGGTGTGGTCAGTGGTTTTGAAAAGACTCTGAAGACCGCCATCATCGATGTCTTTGGCGATATCATGCTCGTTCGCAAGGGCGAAAAAACGCAGAACTATGATGTCATGGCGAAACGCTTGCGCGAGATCGCTCCCGAAATCAAAGCGATGACTCCATTTGTTCAGCTTGAGGGCGTTGTTGCCGGAAAAGGCAAAATCGGCGGCGTCATCGTTCAAGGTATTGATCCCGAAACCTTCGATTCAGTATTGAATATTCGACCACGTTTGATTCGCGGCGAGTTTAAACTCGTCAGCGGCGAAGACGAAATTCCCAACGCCCTCGTCGGAAAAAGTCTCGCCAAGCGCTTCGAAATGGAGATCGGCCAAACGTTCAAAGCGGTTTTACCGACGCCGTCCCGTAGTGATTCGACAGAGTTTGCTCCAAAGGTCATGACGTTTCGCTTGGCCGGAGTGCTCGATCTTGGAAAAGCGGAATACGACGAGCGAACAGTGATTACGACGATTCGGGCTGCGCAGAGATTTGCAGGAATCGGCGATGGATTTAGCGGAATTCGTTTGCGTCTCAAAGATTCAAATACCGCTGCAACAGTGGCGCAGCGAATGAGTATCGAACTCGGGCCGCAGCACTGGACCATGAATTGGATGGAAGTGAATCAGAATCTGTTCGAAGCAGTGAAAATCGAACGGGTTGTGATTTTCTTCGTCATCCTCGTCATGGTCATCGCAGCCAGCTTCAATATCGCATCAAATCTGTATGTGAATGTTCTCAAGCGCTATCCAGATATTTCGATTTTGCGCGCGCTCGGATTTTCTCAGCGAGACGTGATGAAGCTTTTCGTCTTGCATGGGCTTTTCTTCGGAATTCTGGGAACGGCAATCGGACTCGTATTGGGCCTTGTACTCTGTTGGTTGTTCGTCGTTATTCAGAATTACGTCGTTCTTCTTCCTGTTGAAACTTATCGGGTCGATCACGTTGGTGTTGATCTTCGTTTGCTTGATATCATCGCGATTATCGGCGCATCGCTTTTGGTCTGTCTTTTGGCGACAATCATGCCGGCCCGCAAAGGCGCTTCTCTCGATCCTGTGGAA
>DATLHP010000017.1:0-7830 GCA_035539835.1 Bdellovibrionales bacterium | reverse complement strand
CATCCAAGCGAATGCAGCAGGTGCCGGAAATCCAAGTGCCTCGACACCAGCAACGAACTGATCAGACGGAGGCATTTTTTTAAGCCCATGAGCAAGAGCGAGAGAAAGGCCCGCAGTGACTCGCGCGGCAAGAATAAGTAAATCCGCGAACATCGAAGAAGTCGCAGCGCCACCAAAAAGCAGATTTTTCATGAATTTGACCTCGCAAAAGAGTTCAAATCAGCAGAACAAAAATTCCGATTCCGATCAAGCCCACCAGACCCACTTTCATGCGGCTGATACGTTCTCCGAAGAGAAAGTGACCGATGATCAAAGCAGCGATCAGGCCAATAGAACGCTTTAGAGCTTCAAAAATGCCAACCGGCACCCACTGAATGGTCCAGAGTTGCGTGAAAAGAGCCAGCGACGCAAAAAATACTGCAATCGCAAACCACTTGAGATTGGCCTTCACTAGACGCGTCGGTGCAGGGATTCTCTTTAGCAAAAGATACGCTGCGAACATCACCGCAATACCGAGACATTGCAAAAAGCCATGCTCAGATGAAGGCACGACGCGCAGACAAAGTTTGTCGAACACCGGCGTCAGCGCCCACATCAATGCCACCAAGGCCATCAGCACGAGACCTTTTCGAATCGACTTCGCGTCGGTGGTCGTTTGTTTCGCTGATTCGACACGGCTCAGAATGAAAGTTCCAGCAACAATGATGGCAATCCCGGCAATTTGCTTCAGATCGATGCGCTCATCGAGCGCAAAGAAAGCGCCAGTCGTCGTAAAAACAGGTGTCAGCGAAAGAATCGGAATTGCCAGACTGAATGGAATCAATGCGACGGCTTCAATAAACCAAAGTGTCGCCAAACCATTGACGACGATGCTCGCGACCGCAGGCAGCCAATACCCATTCGCTGGAATCACCCATGATTCGAGGAAACCGAAAGCGAGAAAGACTGGGGCTTGCAAAATCATCAACCAGGCAACAGCTGGCGCAGGAGGAACATTCGCCGCAAGCTTTTTTCGACTCGAGTCGAACAGCGACCACGACAGGCTCGAGAGAACAATTGAGCCTATGACCAACGGGTTCATCGACTGAGACTCCTATGACAAAACCTCATCATGTTGCGTGCATCGAATGCGCGCAAGAGGTTTCAGGAGTCATCAATAGTCGGGCGTTCAGAAACTTCTATCGCCCTCAGGTTTGTCTCTCAAAGGTTCATAGTCGTAGTGCGGGGGCCGCTCTGAGGGGCGCAACGTTTCTCCGCGCTCTCCACGCTCACCTTTGTCGTACATCTGCTCAATCCGCGCTCCACTAGGATGCTTTTCAGGAGGAAGCTCTGAGTTTTGAGCGTTCGGCTGCCCGGTATTTGTGGTGCGTTTGTCTTGTTCCATCTTTCGCCTCCTTGCGCGCAAGGAATCGTTCAACACTATTTTGCCAGAGTGGAACCGAGCTCCGCAATTTGCTAATATTGAGTTATGAAACACCGATCATTCAGCCTGCTCTTCACATTCTTGCTTTCACTCACTGGAGGACCGTCAGCCATGGCATGGGATAAAACTGATTTCAAAAAACCAACCGATGCGGAACTCAAAAAGAAGCTCGATTCAATTCAGTACAACGTCACTCAACATGAAGGAACTGAGCGGCCTTTCGCGAACGAATATCACGACAATAAAAAAGAAGGGCTCTATGTCGATGTCATTTCGGGCGAGCCGTTGTTTAGTTCCCGTGACAAATACGATTCCGGCACGGGATGGCCAAGCTTCACTCAGCCGATCAAAGCAGAGGCCGTCACAACGAAGACGGATCACAAACTCGGCGTGCCGCGCACGGAAGTTCGCAGCAAAGTCGCCGACTCGCATCTCGGTCACGTATTCACTGACGGACCGAAACCGACAGGTCTTCGCTACTGCATGAATTCAGCGTCGTTGCGTTTTATTCCCGTGGAAGATCTCGAGAAAGCTGGCTATCCGGAGTGGGTCGCGTACTTCAAGAAGCCAGCTACTAAGTAAGAGTGCCTCAAAATGAGATTCAGTGAAAATCCTCTCAACTTGGGACGGCGAACTGCCGTTAGTCTAGTTGGAGGAATCTCCAGTGAGCCGCATTCGTACCATCGCGTCCGTATTGATCCTTTTTCTTCCCGCTATTGCGTTGGTAACGGCATTCCAGAACTGCGCGCAGCCTGTCCCTCTAGACTCAGGCACCAGCCTCGGATCATCCAATGCGCGACCAACTCCGAAGCCTGGCGACGTTCCGGGTCCTTCGGGGGATCCACTTCCACCCAGTAACGGAAACCCATCTTCTTCAGGATGGGAAGGCACCTGCACAGCCGACAACACCAAAGAACCGATGTCATGGGGAGTTGGCACTGATTCCGGCTACGGAGTTCTCACCGCGTTCGTCAAAGGTGAATCCGTTGCGCTCTGGTTTCACCTTCAAGGTCTTCTCTCTGCGCGTGTTTGTAAAATGAATGGCACGGGCTGGACAGTCAAAGGCATGGCTGACGTGGACGGAGTTTTCCCGAAAGATGTGATTTGGCGAAACGCAGACGGCCGCGTCGCCATCTGGAGAATGCAAGGATCGAATCGCGTCAGCGGAGCCATCCTTGCCAATACGATTTCATCAGATTGGCGACTCGAAGGCGTTGCTGATCTCGATGGCGACAATCGCGAAGATCTGATTTGGCGCCACAATGACGGACGCATTCATGCATGGATCATGAACGGCGCTCAAGTCAGTGCGGCTTCTGACATCGGAAACCTTGCAACCAATTGGCGCTTACGCGGAGTTGGCGATTTTGACGGTGACGGAAAAGATGACCTTCTTTATCGAGAAGTCGCTGGCGCCATGGGCATTTGGTTCATGAATGGATTTGCCGTAAAAAGTTATCAAGCGGTCACAGCGACGGCGCCGAATGCGAATCCGACTCATGGGATCAAGGCGGCCGGCGATTTTGACGGCGACGGAAAAGCCGATCTCTTCTTCCAGAACGCCGATGGTCAATTCTTCTTATGGAAAATGAATGGAGCCGTCGGGTTTCAACCCAACATCACTTTCGCGAATTGGATATACACGGTTAACAGCACACAGCTCATCACTGTCGATGGTTACACCGATATGATCCTCACAGGAACCGTCAGCGGAACGACTTATCTCTATGTGCAAACGATGCGCAACCTGATGCCTGAAGTACGCTATACGACCGGTGAAATTCAGCCTGGTTGGACGATCTTTACTTTCGATCGTTTATAGACGATTCACCACCTGAACTTCAGTTCCCGATCATGAATCGCCCTTCGCGTCTCATTAGACTCCTCCGCTAACCGGAGGTCTCCATGTCATTCAGAGCGCTCGCACTTCTTTTCATTCTTTCGGCCGCTGCCGGTTGCGCAAGCGCCAAAAAAATCCCATCAGACAAAGTTCAAGAAGACGGCACGACCTCAGGCACGACACTTCCCGCGCCCGACGACACCATTGAAGACGAAGAAGCTCGAAGAAAGAAGCAAGGCTTCACTGACGGCGATGTGAACACCACTGGTAAACCCGACGTCGCCCCATCAGAACAACAAGTATGGGACGACGGGATGTAAAAGCTTACGGAGTTGCGAGATACTTCGTCAGTGCGGCAATAGAATCTGGCGTTGGGTAGCAGTGCCCGAGACCGACGATCGCGACAAATGTTGGATCCTGACCGCGCATGCGAAGCATGTCAGCAAAAACCGAAGCTCCTTCATGCACGCCGTACTCGTCTCGCGTATTCATTGAAATGTAGTACGGAGGAAACCCGTTCTGAGTTCTTTGCGCCCAAAGAATTGGATTGTGTTGGTCATAGAGCTCGGCCGTCGGGAACTCCTCTGCGCCAAGCGCATTCGCTTGTTCGACTTTGTCGCGTAGAATGTATGGTTGATGGCGAGCGATGTAGGCTTCGACTTCTTCTTGGGTGGAGTAAGGACCAACGGTAAAAAGCGCGGGGCAAACGAGAGCGACTTTCGAGAATGTCGTCGGTGCGGCCAACGATAGCATCGCCGCGTTCATACCACCCATCGACTCGCCCATCAAAAGACGACGTCCGCCGCGCAAGCCACCGACCTTTTTCTCTAGAGCAGGAATGGCGTCCATCAAAACAAACGGCATCAGCGCCGGGTGTTTTGCCGTCGGAATATTCGTCACGAGCCAAGCGGGCCCGAAAGAAATCGTGATGATGGTCGGCAAGCGGCCCGAATGCTGAAGTGACGTACGCAGAGCTTGATGGCGTTGCGCCGTACTGAAGGTCGTTTCGCTCCCACCAATTCCATGAAGGAAAAAGAGAATGTCGCCGGTCGATTTCTTGGGGTCTTTGTCGATGCAATACTTAAACGGCACCGACCGAACGACTTCGGTTCCGCATTCGATGCCAGCCTGTGCAGGCAAAACGGCAACGAAAACAAAGAACCAAGAAACTAAAACTCCAACGCGAGCGAGTCTTGCCATAGGCCCTCCCTTTTTATTCAACAGGAACAAGCGTCAGGAAATCTCTTCGATTCGAGGCGCGAATCCGCAAACAAGCATCGTCGAATTCGTAATACAAGGTACCTTGCTTCAAAGCCGCCGTGCACTTGAGTCCCTGGTTATCTTGATTCGACTCAGTATCACTGTTTTGTAAGCGTACTTCGCGGCTTTTTGGGAAAATCGCCGACGGAACAGACGCCTTTACCGAGACAGATCGTCCCTTGTGAATGCAAGTGCTCGTGAGTTCCGTGTTGAAATCTTTGAAGCGATAGCGCTCGATCAGCGTCGTTCCTTCATTTTCATAGCGGATCTCCCAATATCCAGCGCCGATGTCTTCCACAGGGAATCCTTGTTCGCAGGCATCCTCTTTTTGAACGACCTTGCCTTTTCCTTTTGAATTGAATCCGTCACCGCCACCTTCGACTTCATCGACAGGTTTCATGCATCCACCCAAAGCAAAAGTGATCGCGATAAGGACTCCGAACTGACGAATCATGGCTGTCTCCCTTTGATGTAACCAAAACGGTATTCAGCGAAATCCGATGCGGCAACTTGAGACCATGCCGCACAGGGCTAAACGACCATCATTCAGGCGTTGAAAGGTTGCGACGTTCGCGAGAGGCGATATCCTTGAGCCTATGTCAGATAACCGCTCTGTGACGATCGCATGTGCCTCGGCTTTTTGGGGAGACACCCCTTTGGCCGTTCAACAGCTTTTGCGTGAAGACGATCTCGATTTCATCGTCTTCGATTACCTGTCAGAAGTGACACTGGCTCTCCTCGCTCGCGCCAAGAAAAAAGACCCGTCGACCGGCTTCATCGGCGATTTTTTAACCGATGTCGTTGAGCCACATCTTGCCGAAATTCAAAGACGAAAAATTCGTCTTGTCAGCAATGCCGGTGGGCTGAATCCGGTCGCCATGAAAGCTCGGATTGAAGAGTGGGCCGCCTCAAAAAATATTCCGATCCGCGTTGCCTGTGTCACTGGCGATGATGTTCAACAGAATAGCGAGCTGCTTCCTCCGGGACTCAGCGGGCGTACTCTGAGTGCCAACGCCTATCTTGGTGCGCCGGCGATCGTCGAAGCACTCAACGAAGGTGCTGATCTCGTCATCCTTGGCCGAACAGTCGACACTGCACTCGCTGTCGGTCCGCTTGTTCATGCATTTGGTTGGAGCTGGAAAGATTTCGACAAACTCTCGCAAGCAAGTCTTGCTGGCCACATCATTGAATGCGGAACGCAAGCCACGGGTGGAAATTTCACCGACTGGGAAAGTGTTCCAAAAAAAGAAGATGTCGGATTTCCGATCATTCGTTGTTTCGAAGACGGAAGTTTTTTTGTAACGAAACCTAACGACACCGGCGGCATTGTCAGCAAAGCATCCGTCGCTGAGCAGATCACTTATGAAACTGGAGATCCTTCAGCCTATCTTCTGCCCGATGTAACGTGCGACTGGAGCGAAGTAAAACTCGAAGAGCTTGAGCCCAATCGTGTGATGGTTATTGGCGCCCGCGGCCGTGCGCCGGTCGATCGTTATAAGGCGATCGCGACTCATCAAGAAGGGTTCAAAGTTTCGACGACGGCATTTATCGCGGGTGGCGATGCTCGAGCGAAAGCGCGTTCAATTGGACAAGCGATTCTCGCCCGCTGCGCAAATGCGATCATCGCCCGCGGACAGCCTCGCTACAGCGAAGTGAATCTCGAAGTTCTCGGCGGCGACGATGAAGCTCTTCTGAGAATATCGGCAGCACACCCCGATCCAAGTGTTCTTGAAATTCTCGCCAAAGAGATCGCACCCGCTGCAACAAGCCTTGCGCCTGGCATGACCAATCTTCTCGGCGGACGCGCCAGTGTCGTGCCGCGAGTCGCGATGACTTCGTTTTTCATTCCGAAGCGCGCGCTTCCTGTTCGCGTCGTCATGGGCGGAGCGGTCAAAGATGTCGATGTTCCAGGTGAATCTTCAGCACCGGTCGAAAAAGTTCGCCGCGAGCCTCCGACACTTCTCAAACTGCGTGGAAAACGAAAGCTCTCTGAGGTCGCGTACGCAAGAAGCGGCGACAAAGGCAATCACGTCAATATTGGCGTCATCGCGCGCAATCCAGAAGACTTCATTCTGCTTCAGTCCTATCTCACAGAAGAGAGATTGATTCGCTACTTTGAAAAATACTTCGATGGCGAACCCGAAGTCGAAATCTGGGATTGGCCGGGATTGAACGCAGTGAACATTCTTTTGAAAAACTGTCTCGGCGGCGGTGGAGCTTATAGTCTTCGTATCGATCCGCAGGGAAAATCATACGCACAACGTCTTCTTGAAATGGAAATCAGCGAGGGCAAGAGATGAAACTTGAGTCGATGCTCGACGTGAATGGCACAGAGTTTCTCGCCAATCGCGATCTGCTTTTGAAAAAGATCGAAGAGTTCCGATCACTCGAGCTACTGGTCGATTCAAAATCGAACGAAGCCAAAGAAAAAGTTTCGAAGCTTGGTAAACTTCTTCCGCGCGAAAGATTACAACATCTTCTCGATCCCGGAGCACCGTTCGTTGAAATCGCTGGTCTCGCCGGATTTCGCATGCACGACGACGAAGATGGAAGCCTTGCTGGCGGCGGCATGATCGCCGGAATCGGATTTGTAGAAGGTGTTCGCATTCTTGCGGTCGTAAACAACTACACGATCAAGGGCGGAACCATCAGTCCTGCGGGACTTCGTAAAATTCTTCGTCTGCACGAAATTGCCCTCGAAAATCGCCTGCCGCTTATTACGCTCGCCGAAAGTGGCGGCGCAAATTTGAATTACGCGAGCGAAGTCTACATCGAGGGTGCGCGCGCTTTCGCAAACCAAGCTCGCCTATCGGCCGCTGGGATTCCGCAGATCACAGTTGTTCACGGAAATGCAACGGCCGGCGGTGCTTATCAACCAGGCCTGTCTGACTACATTGTTCTCATCAAAAATCAGAGCAAGATGTTCTTGGCGGGGCCGCCTCTGGTAAAAGCTGCAACGGGCGAGACTGTCGACGATGAAACTCTCGGCGGAGCGATGAAACACGCACAAACAACTGGAACCGGAGAGTTCTTTGCGGAAAACGATCTCGAAGCCATCGGTATCGCCCGAAGAATCGTAAAGCAACTCGGATGGAATGAGCCTCTGAAGTTGAATCTTCCTTCTCGGCCAAAATGGTTTGAACCGATCTTTCCGATCGATGAAGTTTTAGGCGTGGTTCCGAGTGACACAAAAAAGCCTTACGATGTTCGCGAAATCCTTGCGCGCTTGACGGATGGTTCGGAATTCGAAGAATTCAAAGCCGAGTATGATCAACAAACAGTCTGCGGTCGCGCGTTGATCTTTGGT
>DATLHP010000016.1:0-2638 GCA_035539835.1 Bdellovibrionales bacterium | reverse complement strand
ATCTGAAGCTGCAGGTCGGCCACGTCGAGCGTTTCAATCCCGCACTTCAGGCAGCGAAAGAGAAAATCGGCGTACCACTTTTTATTGAGTGTCATCGCTTGGCTCCGTTTAAGCCGCGCGGGGTGGATGTCGACGTTGTTTTGGATCTGATGATTCATGATCTCGACGTGATTCTCTCGCTGGTGAAATCCAAAGTAAAATCTGTCTCTGCTGTGGGAACGCCTGTACTGACAAAGACAGTCGATATCGCCAACGCGCGCGTTGAATTCGAGTCGGGAACGATTGCGAACGTCACAGCAAGTCGCGTTTCACAGTCGGCGACTCGCAAGTTCCGCGTCTTTCAGGGGCAGCAGTATCTTTCGATCGACTTCGGTACGGGTGAAGTGAACCTAACGACGAAGACTGGTGATTGGCCAGAGACTCCGACAGAGGACAACCTTCCGCTCGCATTCGAAGCATGGAGCCTTGAAAAAGGCGACGCGCTATTGAGTGAGACCAAGGCATTCTTGAATAGTGTGCGCACAGGCGCACCGGTTGTCGTCTCAGGTAATGATGGTTTGGTTGCGATGAAGTTGGCCGCTCAAATTCAGCGCGACATCGCCTCGCGCCTTGAAAAGTTCAAATAATGGACTCAGTTCTCATTGTCGCCGCCGAGGCTTCAAGCAGTCTCTACGCGCAACGCCTCCTCGAGCAGTGGAAGCGCGAAGGTCGCGACATTGAAGCGTTTGGTGTCGGCAGTCGCGACATGGAAAAGCTCGGTTTCGAATGTCTTGGCCGCTCTGAGGAGATGGCAGTCGTCGGTCTTCAAGAAGTCATCAAGCACTTTCCGCTCATCCGCACTGTGTACAAGTCGCTCTTGAGTGAAGCCGAAAAAAGAAAGCCGAAGTTTGCTCTTCTTCTCGACTATCCGGATTTCAATCTTCGCCTCGCGAAAGATCTCAAAAAACGCGGCGTGAAGATCATCTATTATATTTCGCCGCAAGTATGGGCATGGCGAACGGGCCGCGTGAAGACGATTCGAAAGATCGTCGATCACATGTTGGTTCTCTTCCCGTTTGAAGAGGCTTTTTACAAAGATCATGGCGTGAAAGTCGATTTCGTCGGACATCCACTTTTGGATGAATTGCCGAACTCTCCGCCAGAGAGTCAGCGCAGTCTTCAGCGGCATCGTTTTGGAATCGATGACGATGACATCGTCGTCGGTCTAATGCCGGGAAGTCGCAACAGCGAAATTGAGCATCATCTTCAGACTCAAATCGAAACGGCACGAATTCTTGTTCGTAAGAATCCAAAAATTCGTCCCGTGCTTTTGGTTGCGCCGACACTTGAGCGTGAAAAACTTAAAACGGCGATGGGTGATGCCGACGTTTCAATTCAAATCATCAAGGCCGAGCCGCTCGAAATGATTTCTTTGACCGACGTCGTTCTTGTTGCCAGTGGAACTGCGACATTGATGGTCGGTCTCATGGAAAAGCCTATGGTTATCATGTACCGCATGAATTCGATCACGGCATGGATCGCAAAGAAGCTCGTCACCAAAACTCAGTTCTTCGGTCTTGCGAATCTTGTCGCGGGTAAACGAGTTGTTCCTGAACTTTTTCAAGAAGAGGCGAACCCAGAGCGCCTCGCCAAAGAAATTCTTGATCTCTGCGAGAATGAATCACGCACACGCGTGATCTCGGATCTCAAAGGCATTAAAGAACGTCTTGGTTCGCGAGGGGCGACGGGGCGTGTGGCTGGTGTGCTGGCGTCTTATCTGAAGGAGCGCTCGCCGTGACGAAGCCTTCGTCGCTCATCGAGCCGCTAATTGCTCTTCCAGCTGGTGTTTTTCGAGCTCTCGCACTCACTCGGCGCGCGGCGTATGATCGCGGATTTTTGCGCACGATCGATGTTGGCGTGCCGGTTATCAGCATTGGCAACATCACCGCTGGCGGAACTGGAAAAACCCCGCTGACGGCAATGGTCGTCGACGATTTGAAAAAACGAGGAATTTCCTCTGCGATTGTGAGTCGAGGGTACGGCGGCACTGAGACGGGTCCGATTCGTGTCGGTTCAGGCGGTCAGCGTGATGTCGCTCGTCGATTCGGTGATGAACCCGCTTGGTTAGCAGCGCGAGATCCTGATACTCCAGTTTTTATCGGTGCTGATCGTGTGGCTGCGGCATTGATGGCGATTCGCGATGTTCAGCCAAAAGTGATTGTCGCCGACGATGCCTTTCAGCATCGTCGTCTTCATCGCTCGATGGATGTCGTGGTTCTCGATTCAACGCAACCGACGTGGCACTATCGTCCGCTTCCTCTGGGGCGTGCACGCGAAGACTTGAGTTCGATGAGACGGGCACAATCAGTGTTCATCACGAAGATAAATTTGGCTCCGGTTGAACAACTAACGTGGCTTCGTAAAACGATCGGTGCCTTCCGTGAGCGAACTGGATTCTCCGTTTTTGAATTCGAATCAGCGATCGCCGGGTACTATCCTCTTGAAAAGGGTCCGGCGTGCCTTGAATCACAATCGGATCTTCGTAAGGCTCGTGTGCTTCTTGTTTCGGGTATTGGACGGCCTCATACATTTGAAGAGCTGGTTCGTAAATCCGGAGCCGATATCGCTGAGCATATGATTTTCAGAGATCATCACTCTT
>DATLHP010000015.1:0-4005 GCA_035539835.1 Bdellovibrionales bacterium | reverse complement strand
GCTTATACGCCAGGGGTACTCGACGGTGTCACATGTCTTTATGAATTCGCGAGGTATTAACGAACTACATGAAGTAGTTACAGGGAGAGATTGGACCTCTTACGTAGGCCCAGTTCGATCGAAAACGTATCAAGTCGCGACTGTTTCATGCCGATCCGATTGTTACCAGTAAGGTGTTCTTTGAGGGAGTCCAGGATGGTCACCCACCAAGGAAGGAAAAGACAATGCGTCTCTCGACCATCCATTTGCTCGTCTATTTATTCGTCTTCGTGGCGACTTCGCTCGCGTTCGAAATGAATGCGTTTGCAGAATCTGCCGGAAGCCCAATGATCTTCGATGTTCGTCGATCTCTTCCGCTCGAGCCAAACGAGCCCGTCTATCATGACTTCTATATCAACGCCGGCCCTGAATCGGGATTCAAAAAGGGCGCTTTCGTAACAGTTGTTCGTGCGCTTCCGGTGCATGATCCACTTCAGAATGCACACCAAGCGACGTTGAACATTCGCATTGGTCGTCTTGAGATTATTCACACTGAAAAGAACATCACTGTCGGTCGCCTTTATTCTGAATTTGGCGACGACGAGCGTCCAACGGTCGAATTCGAAGCTGTGATGATTGGTGATCGCATCGATACGTCGACGATCACGATGGAAGCGCCGAAAAAGAAGAAGACTGCGAAAGTAGAAGCAGCTCCGGCACCGCAGCCTGCGCCTGTAGCTGCAACGATCGCTATTCAAACGACTGAGGCTGCATCGACAGCAACTGCTGCTGCGCCCGTTCAACCCCTCGTTGCGCCGGCTCCGCCAACGCAAACTGTTGAGTCGGGGATCAAAACTCCTGCTGCTCCACCGATCGAGGTTCCTGCAACAGGAGGGGGTTCTGCGGCGACGCCGCCGACCGTTCCTGAAACTTTGCCACAGTCTTTGCCGTCAGAAGCGCCTCCGGCATCGGTGTAAGCGAAATCATTTCGTTCTTTCTATGAATGCCTGGTAAAAACGGCTCCCTCAGAGGAGCTATTTTTGTCTGCTACACAAGGTCGCTATTTTCGACTGAAAGTTTTGGGTCTTCCGCGCAAGTTCGAAGACGAATTCACGAGCGCGTGTTTTGAGATCGGCGCTGCTGGTGTCGCCGAGGATCTTCCGTTCATACAGAAAGATCTTCGCTACGATCCAGACGTTCTCGAAACTCCGCAACTCGATGCAAACGTCTATTTTGAATCAGCACCGAGCGAAGCCACACTCTTGCAGCTTCAATCAGCTTTTCCTCAGGCCCGATACGAATTCTCGAGTGAAGAAAACAAGGACTGGCTTGAGGAATGGAAGAAAGGCTTTAAGCCGTTCTTGTTCGCGGCACCTTTCTGGGTGATTCCGAGCTGGCTGAAGGCACCGCCTGAGGCGCCAACCAACAAAGCGCATCTGATCTATGTCGAACCCGGAATGGCTTTCGGAACGGGAACTCATGAAACAACCCGCTTGGCCGCAGGGTTTGTGATCGAAGAAGTGTTGCGTTCAAAACCAAAGAGCGTTCTCGATGTCGGAACTGGAACAGGAATTCTCGCGCTCGTCGCGCGCCGATTGGGTGTGGAAAAAGTCGTGGGAATCGACAACGATCCAGAAGCACGCCGCACATGCCGCGAAAATCTCGAACGAAACGAAGCCTCAGACATTGCTGTTCCTGATACGCAGATCGGTGACGTCGAAGAGCAATACGACGTCGTGATCGCGAATATTATCGATGGTGTTCTGACAATGCTTCAGCACGATTTGAAAAAGGCATTGAAGCCTGGTGGACGAATGATTTTGTCAGGCGTTCTTACCGATCGAGAAACAGAGTTCTACGCGAACTTCACGCGTGAAACGGGATTGAAGCTTCTCGAAAAACGAATCGACGGCGAATGGTCCGCCGCGATCCTAGGCTAATCATGCGACGGTATTGGGTTGAAAAAGAAGCTCTTGATGGTGACGTTGTCCGGTTGTCGGGCGATACGCTTCATCACATTCGCGATGTTTGTCGCATGCATCTTGGATCTAAGTTCGAAGTCATCGTCGATGGCGGCAACGCACACCTTGTTGAGATCTTTAGCGAGTCGAAAAAAGAGTCGGTCGCAAAGATCCTAGAAACTCGCGCAATTCCAGAGCTTCCGCGCCCGCATCTGCATTTGGCACTTTCGATTCCACGGTTTCCGGTGTTTGAGGCTGTTCTCGAAAAGTGTGTCGAACTGGGCGTAAAAGAAATCCACCCGTTCTTTTCTGAATTCAGCTTTATCCGTACCCAGGCCGACACTTGGGACAAAAAACTTCCGCGCTTTGAAAAGATCGTCCAGAGCGCCACCCAGCAGTGTGGCCGCGGCGAACTCATGTCTATTGCGTCTCCCATAAGTCTCAAGGATTTGCTGGATTCTTTTAACCGGACTAAAGGTGCGGCGGGTCTGTTCTTATACGAGGGAGCGGGAACCCTCAGCGCCAAGGATGGTGTTGAGAAGGTCCGCTCAAGCGATCCCGAAGACGTGTGGATGTTTGTGGGTAGCGAGGGCGGATTCGCAGACAAGGAAGTCGAGTTATTCCGATCGGTTGGGTTGGCTACGGTGACCCTGGGGCCCCAGGTTCTAAGAGTCGAAACGGCTTGCGTCGCTTCCGTGAGCATCCTAAAGTATGGCCTTGATCTCATGCGTTGATTTCTGACCGTTGGGGGAAGACGAACATGGCAGGCGGTACTCAAGATCCGTTCGAGGAATTTGAATTCCAGCCATTGACGGAAGGTCTCGGCTTTCACAAGAAAGCTGAAAGCCTGAAGAACGACATCAAGTCGGCAGACTTGGGTTCGGCATTGCTCGGAAAAAAATCTGAAAAGACGATTGAAAAAACGGCGCCTTCGGCTCCGCTCGCAGCTGCGTTCGATTCAGCTCCACGTAAAACTGCAACTCAAAGTATTTCTGAGTTGATGGCATCACTTCCGCCGTCGCTCGATTTTCTTGATGAGAAGCCGGATCTCGCTCGCGCACCAGCGTCGGGTCCAACGCTCGCGTCGGCACAAGCATCGTCGACAGAGCGCCCACAGATTTTTCAACCGCTCACTGGCCCTACGATCGGAGCGCCGGCGGCAACGCCTGCAGCACCGACTTCGATGCCATCTCCTGGGAAAAAAGCGGGTGGCTTTGCAACGACGCCAATCACTGCAGCGATCCCAGCTCCGATTACGAACTCAACGTATCGCGATCGCATGAGCGAGAGCTTTGCGAAATCGTTCCCGCATGCTGAAAAAGCAAAGGCTCCAGCTGAGGCACTCATCCCGGTTCCAGCTGGAATCGCATCGGGTATTGTCGATGCAATGATGGTCGCCGGAGTTGCGACTGTTCTGCTCGTCTGCATTCTGCAGATCACGCAGATCAATCTCGTCGGTATGCTGACGAACGCGACGACAGACGGTCCGACACAAATGAACCTCGCGCTTCTGTATTTGGCGGTCTTCCAAATGTACATGCTGGTTTCTCGCGTGTTCTTTGGTGCGACATTGGGCGAATGGGCTTTTGAGCTTCAGCTCGGTCGTGACCAACAGCAGACGACATTCCTTTATCCACTGCAGGTCATTGCGCGTACGGTTTTGACGACGATCACTGGATTCCTTTTCCTTCCGCTTCTTTCGATCGTGTTCAATCGAGACATCGCGAAGTACTTCACGGGCTTGCAGCTTTATCGTCGTCCGTAATGGGTCAAGTCGTTAACTCTTGGAAAGATTTGAAAGACAAACTTGCGGCCGGAAGATCGGGCCGCAAAGTTGTTTTTACGAATGGGTGTTTCGACATTCTTCACGTCGGTCATGTTCGTTACTTGAAAGAAGCAAAAGCTCAAGGCGACATTCTCGTTCTTGGTCTCAACACGGATCGCAGCGTTCGTGAACTCAAAGGGCCGAACCGCCCATTGCAAAACGAAAGTGCACGCGCCGAAATTCTGGCTTCACTCGAAGCCGTCGACTTCGTCACTCTCTTTGACGAAGACACTCCAGAAA
>DATLHP010000014.1:0-6354 GCA_035539835.1 Bdellovibrionales bacterium | reverse complement strand
AATGCGAAGCCAGCTAAAATCAGCGGAGCCCATGACAAGCCAATCATTCTTGGTGCACCCGCTGTTTGCGACCAGAGCATCATTGCGAAAAACATCAAAACAAAGACGGCATTGAGCCAGGCCCGAGTCAGTTGCAGTGGCTGATGAATGACCGCGAGAACTCCGATAAAGAGAATCGTGAAGAAGCAGAGCATGATGAGTGCCGACAGTGTGTCCATGTCTGATGCCTCCCAATGACATCAAGTCTACGTCTCAACCTGAGACGTCACAATATCACTCGACACCTGCCTAAGAGACTGTCGCGTCATCGGCATTAGCGCGAATTCATTCGATTTCAAACGGCATCGATTTCGCAACCTAAAGCAAACTGATCGCAACGACGAAGTAGAGATTGAACCCGAGGATTCGCTGAATGAAAAATCGCTTACTAGGTGCAACTATCCTCGTTCTGGCATTCCTGACACCTCTTTTGAGTTCGGCAAAACCGTTGAGAGACGGGCAGCCTTCTGAAGATGAATTTGAACGAACTCTCGCCTCGTTTCCTAAGACAGATGAGCTCGATCTTGTTTACACGCCGGATGATCCGGATGTTCCAGAAGTCGATGTTCCGGCCATCGCCGAACCCGTTCAACAGGCTATTGATTCAACGGCTGCTGTCGACACGGGTTCGCGAAAGAAAAATTGTCGTCCATTCATTTCGAATCGCAAAGCGAGTTTCTATGCCAACAAATTCGTCGGCAAAAAGACTGCGAGCGGTACCATTTTCAGTAACAAAGAGTTTACGGCAGCTCATCCGACGCTCCCGATGGGAACTTTGCTCAAAATATCGAACCCACGCACCGGTGCGAGTGTCGAAGTCGTCGTGACCGATCGTGGTCCGTTCAAGTGTGTACGGACGAAGGGCAAAAAGAAGCTTTCCTGTGTTGCGCATCCAACTCGTGAGGTTGACCTCAGCCAGCGCGCCTTCACAGCTCTTTTCGGTACCCTAGAGAGTGGAGTGCACTCGGTCGACGTCGCTGTTTGCGATTGATCATTCGAGCTTGCCAACGCGGCGACTCGCATTCGATCATTGATTCATGAATTCACAACAGAATGAAATGACCCGTTGTCTGGGTTTCCGCGAGTCGCTCGCCCTTGTCATCGGCACGATCATCGGTACAGGTATCTTCATGAAGACCGCCGTCATGTCACAGACCGTGGGCTCGCCGTCGATGGTGCTGTATGCATGGATATTCGGTGGTCTGCTTTCCTTGGCAGGGGCATTGACCTACGCCGAGCTCGGAAGCTTGTTTCCGAAAGCGGGTGGCGAATTCGTTTACCTTCGCGAAACGTACGGACCTCTTCCTTCATTCTTATACGGCTGGATGCGATTCTGGATTGGTTCGCCCGGATCGATTGCGGCATATGCCGTCGGAGCGGCGACGTTCTTGAGTCCGTTGTTTAATGGATTCGATGATGCCACTCGTATTCTGGTCGCGATCGGCTTTGTTCTCGCGTTCTCTTTCGTCAACTGCCTCAATGTTACGTGGGGCGGGCGAGTTCAAGTCATTATGACAGCATTGAAGGTCTTGATGATCGGAACGATCGTCGCTGGCTGTTTCTTCCTTACAGATGGTGGCGCTGGCAGTTTCGCGACTCCGACTGACTGGGAGTGGAAGGGGTGGTCAGCGTTCGGTGCGGCAGTGATCGCTGCTCTTTGGGCCTACGACGGGTGGAACAACCTACCAATGGCTTCAGGCGAAGTGAAAGATGCTCAGAAGAATGTTCCGAAAGCCCTGATTTGGGGAACGCTTCTGATCCTGGTTATCTATGGTGCCGTTAACTTGGCTTATTTCCATGCGCTTCCGTTTGAAGAAGTGCTGTCGTCGAACAGCCCGAGCAATCGTTCGGCACTACCGGTTGCGACGAAAGCAGCACAAATGTTTCTCGGAGTGGGGGGCGTGGTCTTTCTTTCTGTCGCTTTCGTCATTTCGGCACTTGGTGCAATGAACGGATCGATTCTAACAGCTGCACGTGTTCCGTACGCGATGGCCAAGGATGGAGTTTTTTTCAACGGATTAGCCTATTTGCATCCGGTGACGAAGAGTCCGATCGTAGCCATCGTTGTACAAGCGGTTTGGGCGTGTGTCCTGGCGATCTCAGGAACCTTTGATCAGCTCACTGACTATGTGGTGTTTGGCTCGTGGGTTTTCTACGCTCTTTGTGCGGCCGCAGTGATTGTTCTTCGAGTGAAAAAACCTGAAGCAGAACGCGCCTATCGCGTACCACTTTACCCTATCGTTCCGGTTGTTTTCGTGGCTGTCGCGATCTGGCTTTTGCTCAATACTCTGATCATGAGCCCGCGCGAATCGGGCATTGGGCTTTTGATCATCGGTTGCGGAGTACCGGCTTACTGGTTCTTCTTCCGAGCGAAGAAAGTTGTCTAGGAATCTAAACGCAATCCATTTTGACCACACATAGCGTTTCAATTTATGGTCTTCGTCCAATTTGTCTCTGTGGATGGAGGTCCCTATGGTCAGAACCGGATGGTTGTTCGTATTTGTCGCGGTCGCTTTAATGATGATCGCAATGGCCGAAGGGAAGACGTTTTACACCTGCGAAGGGGAGTTCGGCTTTCGCTTCGAGTCTGCAACAAACCATCTCTCATATCTGGATCAAGAGCTCACATTTTCACCGGCCGAGATGATCGGCGAGCTTCCGGGACATCTAGTTCTCACGAAACAACGCGACAACTCTGGCGTCGGTCATATCATCCGCTTCATTCCACGAGAAAAAGGCACCTACGTCGTCACGCACACATTGATGTATGACAACGACAATCTACAAGATCCCCCAGTTCAAGAACTCACCGCGGTTTGCTTTCCAAGAAACTAACTTAATGAGTACTAAGCTCGAATCCAACCCGCCAGAATCGCTGCGAGTGTCAGACTCGCAACTGTGATCCAAAGCACGATGCCTTGAATGAACGGACGTGCGCCGACCTTTTTGAGAGTCTCTCGACTAAACCCGGCTCCGATTAAAAACAAAGTCACGACAAGAGTGCGACGAGCGACTGACGCCACGATTTCGCCCGTTGGCTGAAGCATCGGTATCCAAGTGACGATGGCTGCGGCAATCAAGAAGCCCAAAATAAACCAAGGTTTCTTTGTTTTTGGTTTCGAACCGTCACTGTTCTGCGAGTTCGCTTGCTGTGCAAAATAACCGACGGCAAAGGTGACCGGAACAATCCAAAGGGCGCGCGCAAGTTTAACAGTGGTTCCGACTTCGAGAGCTTGAGGACCGTATTGGATTGCTGATCCGACGACAGAGCTGGTGTCGTGAATCGCAAGCGCGCTCCAGAGACCGAATTGAATTTGATCAAGTCCGAAGTGATGCCCGAGGGGCGGGAAGATCAAAAGTCCGAGAGCATTGAGTAAGAACACAGTCGCCAAGGCGACAGTGATCTCATGAGATTTTGCTCGAATGGTCGGGGCGAGAGCTGCAATCGCGCTGCCTCCACAGATTGCGGTTCCAACCGTGATCAAGAGCGAGGTGTTCGTTTCAGTTTTCAAAAAGCGCCCGAGCAAAGTTCCCACAACGATCGCAAACGTAATTCCGATCGCTGTATAGACAAAACCCTGAGCACCTACGCGCGCGACGACCAACAGATTCATCGCAGCCCCGAGACCGATCACTGAAAGCGAAAGCATTCGCGGAGTTAGTGCTCGTGTTTTTTCAACATACGGATTTCCGAAAGCGAGCGCGATCAAAATGCCACCGACCAATGCTGCTGCCGACGGGACTGCGGGCCACAGACAAAGGACCGCGCCCAGAGGAATCAAGATGCGTGCTAAATTTTGAGTCATCTATTCGAGATCATACGAAGAAAGCCAAAGGGACGCCAGAGTCTAGTTGTCCTGATCAATGAGCTCTGCTGGAATATCTCCATGTCTGAGTGGAGAAGTCGTCGTGCTGATATGCGCGACATCGCGAGCATTGATCGAATCGTTAACGGAGCCTACCGAGGAGAATCGGGAATGCGAGGGTGGACGACAGAAGCCCACCTTCTTGGCGGGGTTCGCATTGACCATGAGCGGATCGAGGCGGCGCTTCAGTCTTCAACAGATTTCCTTCTCATTGCCGAAGATGGCAATAGAAATGCCCTCGGGTGCGTTCAGCTCAGTCAGCGCGAAAACGGGGTCGCGTTTTTAAGTATGCTCACAGTTGACGTTGAAAGACAGACGGGTGGGATCGGAAAGTTTCTGCTCACTGAGGCAGAAAACTTCGCACGATCCGAGATACGCGCAAAACGTATCGAAATGTTCGTTATCGCTATTCGAACGGAGCTTGTTCAGTGGTACGAACGCCGCGGTTATCAGAAAACCGGGCTTCGACACGATTTTCCAAAGGACGTCAAATTCGGTGTTCCACTTGGACAAAGTGATTTGACGTTCGTTTCGCTCTTCAAAGATCTTTAGTGAGTTGTCTCGCCTCCGAACTGTTGAAGTACGACGCCGGTGATGTAGCTTGAATCGGCTTGCGAGGCGAAAAACACGTACGCCGGTGCAATTTCTTCGGGCTGTGCTGGTCGCCCATAAGGTGTTTTGCCACCGAACTCTTCGATTAGTTTCTGACTCGCGCCCTTGTCGGCGGGATTCAATGGAGTCCAGACGGGGCCAGGTGCGACGGCATTCACTCGAATACCTTTATCGATCAGACTTTTTGCAAGGCCGCGAGTGAAAGCATCGATTGCACCTTTCGTTGATGAGTAGTCGAGTAGCTGAGGTGTTCCAAACGTTCCGGTTTCAGAGCTTGTGGCGATAATGGCCGATCCTGGGTTCATATGTGGAACAGCGTATTTTGCCAGTAAGAAGTAAGCTTCGATATTCACTTTGAAAGTGTACTCCCACTCTTCCTGGGAAATATGCTCAATCGATTTTTTACGCTTTTGGTGAGCAGCGTTGCTGACGAGGATATCAATACCGCCAAGTTCATCAACGGTGGTTTCAATCAACTCTTTGCAAAAATCCGAATCGCTAAGGTCTCCTTCGATCAACACACAACGATGTCCTTCATTTTCGATTGCTGCCTGTGTATCGAAGGCATCGGCTTGTTCTTCGCCTAGAAAAGAAATCGCAACATCGGCACCTTCGCGAGCGAAAAGAATAGCGACGGCACGACCGATCCCTGAATCACCACCAGTAATGAGGGCCCGTTTTCCCTCGAGTTTGCCAGCGGCCTTGTAGAGTGGGGCTTTGTGTTTTGGCTTTACCGACATCTCCTTTTCGAGACCTGTGCCTTTGAGTTTCTTTTTTGGGAATGGTGGTTTTCGCTGAAGGTCTTTATCTTTAACTGATTTGCGTGTCGGCATTGCGTACCTCCGAGACTAGAGGTTCCGCTGTATATAGAAGGGTTTCTACGACTTAGCGTGAAGAAAGAGAGAACAAATCTCGAAATCTACGAGCCGCGAATAGCTGCCATCTGACGGAAATTGGCAGCAACGCGGTCGATGAATTCCGAAGTCAAATGACTCCGGAATTCAGTTTCGTTCTCGAATTCGAGATGCTCGAACTTATAGGTTTGTTCAAACAAACCCTGTTCGAATTTGACCAAATACTTTCCGTTCCACGAAAACAAACTGATTTTGCATTCGGGATGTCTGATTTCACCGAGTGTTCTCATCGATAAAAGCTCTTAGCCCAAACGTTTCAAAACGTATGGAAGAATTCCGCCATGCTGGTAGTAGCGAAGCTCATTCGGAGTATCGACACGTGCCTTCGCCTCGAAAGCAACCGATGTTCCGTCTGGTCGATCCGCACGAACCTTGAGTCTTGCGGATGGCTTCAGTGATTCTAGCCCACTGATCGTGATCGCCTCGTCGCCTTTGAGTCCAAGTTTTTCTGCGGTTTCGCCATTCGTGAACTCGAGCGGAAGTACGCCCATGCCGACCAAGTTCGAACGGTGAATGCGTTCGAATGTTTCGGCGATGACGGCACGAACACCAAGAAGACGAGTGCCTTTTGCCGCCCAGTCGCGCGAAGAACCTGATCCGTACTCGCGACCGGCGAGAATAACCAGAGAAATGCCAGCCGCTTTGTATTTGATGGCCGCATCATAGATCGTTGTTTCGTCGCCGGATGGCCAATGCCGTGTGAATCCGCCTTCGCGCGAAACCATTTTGTTTCTCAAGCGAACATTGGCGAAAGTTCCTCGCATCATGACTTCGTGATTTCCGCGACGAGCACCGTACGAGTTGAAGTCTTCTTTTTTAATTCCAAGTGATGTCAGGTACTGGCCGGCTGGAGTTGAAGCACCAATCGAACCTGCTGGCGAGATATGGTCTGTAGTGATGAAGTCACCGAACACACCGAGAAC
>DATLHP010000013.1:0-1904 GCA_035539835.1 Bdellovibrionales bacterium | reverse complement strand
CTCCTGGTGTGAGCGACTTAGATGAACTGTAGCTGAAATTCTACAAGACGATCAAAGACATCGAGTAGGTTGTCGTGCTTTCGACTCTCTAATTTAAAACCTTTGGTTGGCCCGAAAAGCTCGATTGTTTGATGGATCGCTTCGATCGTCGAATGATACTCGGCAGCTGGTTGCTTGCGAACCCTGAAGCGTGATGGCGTTGTCGGGGTAAAACAAACTCTCGGAAGATTCTTGAGATTGGCGCTACGCATGGTTTTACGCGCGGTCGCCCAAGTTCCGTCGATCACGAAGATCACGAGATTCTTTTTCGTATGCACTAACGAGCTTCGCTGCTCAACAGAAAGATCCGACAGATTCACCGAATTGCGGCCCGGATACAAAACAACGCATTGATTGTCTTCAGACGCGAGAATGTCATTCACTCGTTGATTTGCGGTATAGTCTTCGCCTTGAATCAGAGCTGAATTCTTCAAGCAGAGATGGGCCATGCGACCTGTTGCGATTCGACGCTTAACCTCTATCGGATGAATCAAAATCACAAATTGAATATGTGGGTCGAAAGCCTGAACTTCTTCACAAAAGCATCCGAACCGAGTTTGTCGGCAGGTCCAACAAACATAGCGGGGCTCATGAACGTCTTGTTCCTGTTCTTTTCTGCGTAAGCGGTAGGTCTGCAAATCCATCGCACCCTCGTATGAATACGATCTGCGAAAGCGGTTGCGATTGGAAGCCGATTTGAAAACGACTAGACCGTAGGACCAGTTGACCGCATTTCTCTGCATACCCTAAGGTCGTCGAATGAACTGCACCGGAAACAAAGATTGCCTCTGCGAGGTGTGCCTTGAGCACTCTGCTGCCGATTCCATACAGAAACCGGCCCCGACAAAACTGATCGAGGGCCAAGATTTTTACTACGAAAATAATTTATTCGTTTTTACCGAGGCCTATCACCTTGCGCGCGGCCATTGCTGCGAGAGCGGCTGTCGCCACTGCCCATATCGGAAACCAAGCTAAACGCCGCTCAACCGAGAGCGGCTTCGATTGCTTTTTTTAAAGTGGGATCTTCTGGAGTCGTGTCGGGAGAGAATCGTGCAACGATTTTTCCGTCACGGCCGACGAGGAACTTTTCGAAGTTCCAAAGAATATCACTTTTGTTCTCGCGCTTGATACCGTAGCCAGCGAGCTTCTCTTCGAAGCCTGAACCATTCGGCTTCACAGCTTCTGGCTTTGTTTTCGTCAAAAACGTGTAGAGCGGATGCTGGTCGGCACCCTTGACCGCAATCTTCTGGTACATCGGAAATTTCACGCCGAAGTTCATTTGGCAAAACTCTTGGATCTCAGCGTTTGTACCAGGCTCTTGCGCGCCAAACTCATTGGCCGGAAATCCAAGAATCTCGAAACCTTTGTCTTTGTAGAGCTGATACAACTTCTCGAGACCCTCGTACTGAGGAGTCAGCCCGCACTTCGACGCGACATTGACGAGCAAGAGAACCTTGCCCTTGAACTCGCCGATGTTCGAACTTTTGCCGTCAATCTTCGGAACCGAGAAATCATAAACTGTTTGCACAGGCTGCATATTAGAGGCTCGGTCCATCTGGGTTTTCGATCGGAGCCGTTGTGCGACTCATGCGACGCACAGTCGACGCTGTCGGCTTCTTGATTTGCGCTCCCGGAGGACGACGGCGTGAAAGCGAGAACGTGAACGTCGTTCCGCCGTTGATATTGCTCTCTGCGCGGATTGTTCCACCGTGAGCATCAATAATCGTCTTCACGACAGCGAGCCCAACGCCTGCGCCTTGGTCTGCCGTTCGCTTCGCCTGCCAATAGTTATCGAATAGACCCGCAAGCTGCGCCTCTGGAACTCCAGGTCCGCCATCAGCAACTGAAATATTAACGAATTGCTG
>DATLHP010000012.1:0-5626 GCA_035539835.1 Bdellovibrionales bacterium | reverse complement strand
TGAAAGACCCCAGAGTCTGAAAAACTCCGGATCATTCGGCTTCGCGATCGCGCGATAAATGAAGTTCGGATCGGCCGCGACGACAAATTCGTTTCGACGCAATCGCTCGAGTGCCTGCGTTTGTTTTTCAACGAGAGATGTTCTTACCAAGACTGCATCGTCACGAATCTGATCGATGATTTTTGCGCCGAGTTCGACTTCAAGATCTTCGATCTCGTCTGTATTTTGATTCAGAACGACGACGTATTCACCAATGACACTTTCAATCGGCGCGCGCGAGGGTGCTGTCTTTGCGTAAGCGACGTTCGTGAGTACGAGAGCAAGGGTGACTTTGAGAAAACCAATGCGTGTCATATTTCCTCCGAAAGCAGGCATGCTAGCAGAGGACTTTCGGATTTTGGCAGCAGGAGTTTTTGCGATTATCCCGATTTACGAGTCATCCGCGCTCGCATGCGCTTTAAAGACTCGAGCGAATGAATCGCTTCGTTCGTTACCGGGCCGAGATTGAAACTGAGTTGCTCCGGAACACGCGCTTCTTCTGGTTTAGCCTCTTCAACTATTGGCTCGACGGGTTTGCCCCGCAGGGCGTCGGATTGCTGGGCCGCACGAATGAGATTCATGATGAACGCCTTTTTGACGGCATCAGATCCATCTTCTCGAAATCCGAGCTCCTGCATCAATTCGCCAACACTCTTCACAAATGCCCCCGGTCTTAAATTGTCGGTCGAGCGGTGCTGAAACTTGATGTGGACAACTGGTGTGGTGCCTAGGAGATGTACCTACTTCTTATGACGTAAGAAGCTGGTCTTTGGGTTAGTTGCGCGGTCTCAAAGCGAAAATAATCAGCGACCGCGTGCGTTCTAACAGAACTCTGACGAATTACGCCGACTCGGCGCGCTGGGGATAACTCGGAGGATTTCTTTGAATAGACCCTCGTAAAACTCACAAGGGCCGAAGACGAATGCCTACAGAATTAGCTACGAGCCTTGACCGAAGCTTTTAGAAATTCACGATTCATTGCCACAATATTTTCAAAACTGATGTCTTTCGGGCAAGCGAGACTGCACGCACCGGTATTGCTGCAATTGCCAAAGCCGGCATCTTCCATCGTTTTCATCATGGCGAGAACGCGCTGTTCTCGTTCGACATGGCCCTGAGGAAGAAGAGCCAGATGCTCAACCTTCGCGGCAGTAAAGAGCATTGCCGACGAGTTCGCACAGGCAGCAACACATGCGCCGCAACCAATGCACGCGGCAGAATTGAACGCGCGGTCAGAATCAACTTTCGGAACAAGCATCGCATTGGCATCGACAGCGTTGCCGGTGTTTACACTTACGTAACCACCCGATGCGATGATGCGATCAAGAGCTGAGCGATCGACCGAGAGATCTTTGATGACCGGAAATGCTTTTGCCCGGAATGGCTCAACAGTGATCGAGTCGCCATCGTTGAATTTGCGCATATGCAGCTGACATGTCGCCGTTCCGCGCTCTGGTCCGTGCGGATTTCCGTTGATGACCATCGCGCATGAGCCGCAGATTCCCTCGCGGCAGTCGTGATCGAATGCGATCGGATCTTTGCCGTCTTTGATGAGTCGCTCGTTAACGACATCGATCATCTCGAGGAAGGACGCATCGGTGCTAATGCCCTTTGCGTCGTATTCTTCGAAGTAACCTTCGGCCTGAGGATTTTTCTGTCTCCACACGCGGAGCTTCAAATTCAGATTTTTTGTACTTGTGCCGCCCATTTCAGTCTCCGCGCTTACTTGTAACTGCGTGTTGCCAGGTGAACGTTGTCGAATTCCAAAGCTTCTTTGTGCTCGACCGGTGCTGTCTTCGCTCCGCCCCACTCCCACGCCGAAACGTGACAGAAGTTCTTGTCATCGCGAAGTGCTTCGCCGTCTGGCGTTTGATATTCATCTCGGAAGTGGCCGCCACAAGATTCTTTACGCGTGAGCGCATCGTGAGCCATGAGCTCGCCAAGTTCGATGAAGTCTGCCACGCGTCCCGCTTTTTCGAGCTCTGGATTCACATACGATTTTTCGCCCGAGAGCTTCACATTGTTCCAGAATGACTCGCGAAGATTTTGAATCATGCCGATGGCCTTTTTTAGGCCCGCATCATTGCGAGCCATGCCGACGTATTCCCACATGATGTGGCCGAGTTCGCGATGATATTGCTCTGGAGTTTTATTTCCGTTGATGCTCATGAGCTTATCGATTCGAGCTTGCGCTTCTGCTTTCGCAGCTTTGAACGCATCATGATTCGCATCGATTTTCGGATGTTTGTTGCTCGCGAGATAGTGACCGATCGTGTACGGAATGACGAAGTAACCGTCAGCGAGACCTTGCATGAGCGCCGATGCACCCAAGCGGTTTGCGCCGTGATCCGAGAAGTTCGCTTCACCGAGAACGTGAAGACCGGGGATGTTGCTCATCAAGTTATAATCGACCCACAATCCACCCATCGTGTAGTGAACCGCTGGATAGATGCGCATCGGAACTTTGTACGGATCTTCGCCGGTGATCTTCTCGTACATCTCGAAAAGGTTTCCGTAGCGTTCGCTAACGACCTTGTGGCCAAGACGCGTGATCGCATCTTTGAAATCGAGATAGACCGCCTGGCCACTTGGTCCGACGCCATTTCCTTCATCGACGCGATACTTCGCCTGACGAGAAGAAACGTCGCGCGGAGCAAGGTTACCGAAGCTCGGATAAACGCGCTCGAGGTAGTAATCGCGTTCTGATTCTGGAATCTGATCCGGCGAACGCTTGTCGCCTTTGTTTTTCGGAACCCAAACGCGTCCGTCATTTCGAAGTGATTCTGACATCAAAGTCAGCTTCGATTGATAATCACCCGATACCGGAATGCAGGTCGGGTGAATTTGCGTAAAACATGGGTTGGCAAAGAGCGCGCCTTTTTTGTGTGCGCGCCATGCCGCCGTAACGTTCGAAAGTTTCGCGTTCGTCGAAAGATAGAAGACGTTTCCGTATCCACCTGTTGCGAGAATCACGGCGTCGGCGACATGGGACTCGAGTTCACCAGTGATCAAGTTACGAACGACGATGCCGCGAGCAACACCGTCGACGGTAACGAGTTCGAGCATTTCTCGACGAGTGAAAAGTTCAACGGTTTTTTCGTGAACCTGTCTCATCATCGACTGATAAGCGCCGATCAAAAGCTGCTGACCTGTTTGTCCACGGGCGTAGAACGTTCGCGAAACCTGAGCGCCGCCGAATGAGCGATTCGTCAAAGTTCCGCCGTACTCACGCGCAAATGGAACACCCTGCGCCACACACTGGTCGATGATGTTCGGAGAAATTTCAGCAAGACGATAAACGTTGGCTTCGCGTGCACGAAAGTCCCCGCCCTTTACCGTGTCGTAAAAGAGGCGATAAACAGAGTCGCCGTCGTTCTGATAGTTTTTCGCGGCGTTAATACCACCCTGTGCTGCGATTGAGTGAGCGCGGCGAGGTGATTCGTGAATGCAGAAGGTTTTTACGTTGTAGCCAAGTTCACCCAGCGTCGCCGATGCCGACGCGCCCGCAAGGCCTGTTCCAACGACGATGACCGTGTGCTTGCGTTTGTTCGCCGGATTCACAAGCTTCATGTCGAACTTGTGTTTTTCCCACTTCGTTTCGATCGGACCTGAAGGAATTTTTGAATCGAGTTTCATGCCGTATCCTTTTACCTATCGAGCAACGACGAAAACGTAGAGCGGTTGAGCGATGAATCCAGCGGCGACGATCGCCGCATAGGCGTATCCGAATTTGCTGAGCCACGGATTCAGGCGTGGATGGAAAATTCCGAGCGATGCAAATGAGGAATAAAAGCCGTGGCTCAGGTGTAACCCCAAACCGATCAGACAAACGACGTACCAAATCACGTAAATCGGGCTTTGGAACACTTCCATGATGAGGCGATGAAGGTCGCGCATCTCAACGCCATCGACGACAGTCGTATAGTGCGTGCCGTATTTGAATGTGATGAGGTGATAAATCAAAAAAACCAGAATCAGCGTTCCGTGAAACGCCATGAATTTTGACTGAAAGCGCGCTTTCTTCTCACCGTTTGTCGGCATCGCGTATTTCGTTGGGCGAGCCGCTCGGTTTTCGAAGGTTAGCCTGAGGCCATTGTAGATATGCAGCAAAATGGTCAAAACGAGGCCGCCCTCTGCCACATACAGAAGCGGATTCGTGATGATCGCATGTGAGTACTTGTTGTAGGCATCAGGGCCGACGAAAATCAGAAGATTTCCGGCCATGTGACTGAGAACGAAGAGGCTCCAGGCGAGACCGGTGACGCCCATGATTTGTTTTCTGCCGATTGCAGACGAGAAGTATCCCACTGTTGAGAATCCTTTGGAATTTTCGCTACTTTCAATTACCTATCAATAACTCTTCGCGTGCGGCGATGTCTATTTTTTTGCTTCGAGCTGCGAACTCTGACATAAGAAATCGGTGCTAGACGAATTGGATAAATGAGAGGTCACGAATGAAAATCTTCGTTTGCGTCAAACAGGTTCCCGACACGGAAACCAAGATCAAACTCAAGGCAGATGCCTCTGCCATCGACCCTGCCGGAATCAAATGGGTCATGAACCCGTATGACGAATTCGCAGTCGAAGAAGCAATCAAGATGAAAGAAGGCGGCAAAGCCTCTGCGGTCATCGCGATCAGCGTCGGACCTAAGTCTCGCGTTGTCGAAGCTTTGCGCACCGCCCTCGCGATGGGCGCCGATGAAGCCATCGTCGTTGACGCTCCGGAGGACATCGACCCATCGGCGACGGCCAAGGCACTTGCCGGCGCGATCAAAGCAGAGGGCGGCGAAATGAAAGCCATTTTCACTGGCAAGCTCGCCATCGACGACAACGCCGCATCGGTTCCCCAAATGGTTGCGGAAAACCTGGGCCTCCCGCACGTCACCGTCGTATCGAAAGCGGAATTCGGAGACGCCAACGTGACTGTTGAGCGCGAAACTGAAGGTGGAACTCGCGAGATCTTGCAACTCAAGTCGCCAGCGGTTTTGGCCGCAAACAAAGGCTTGAACATGCCTCGTTACGCAAGTCTTCCCGGCATCATGAAGGCAAAAAAGAAAACGATCAAAGAACTCACTCTCGACGCTGTTGGAGCAAGTGCGAGCGACACTCGCGTTCGCTACAAAGCTTTCCAAATGCCTGCCGAAAAGCCACCGGTGAAAATGCTCTCGGGCGATGCCGCAGCACAAGCTGGTGAACTCGTAAAACTTCTCCGCAACGAAGCAAAGGTAATCTGATTATGTCTTCAGTTTTGGTGTTCACAGAATTCAGCAATGGTCAGCTTCGCAAAGGCGCGCTTGAACTTCTTTCTGCAGCTCGCAAGTCGGGAATGAAAGTACAAGCTCTCGCTCTCGGATCTGGCGCCAAAGGCCTTGCCGCTCAATTCGGCGCTGAGGGCGTCGACGAAGCCTTCGTCGCAGATAGCGCAAATCTCGATAAGTACAACCCCGAGCTTTTCGCAGACGTCGTCTCTGGTGTTCTTGCGGCACAAAAGCCCGCGGTTGTTCTCGCCTCAAGCTCGATGCTTGCGCGCGATCTTTTTCCTCGCGTCGCAGCCCGCCTCGGTACTGGTGTGGCGAGCGATTGCACG
>DATLHP010000011.1:0-15184 GCA_035539835.1 Bdellovibrionales bacterium | reverse complement strand
TCGTTGGATTGGATATCTCGAACAGATATGCGCACGAGTTGAAGTTCGCCTGAAGCCGGGTTCAGCGGACGGAGTTGCGTGCATCGGTCTGACTTCGGCTGAGAGTTCAATGGCGAAAAAGATGATCGTTCTGGGGCTGACTGAATCGGCATTGCGGTCGAGCGTCGGCACGGCGATTCTCGGCTCTGATCTTTTCAGTCTGGCGCAGGGTTATGGATTCCATCTTGCGAGCGATGATCAATCACGTTTGGAGTTCGAAGCTCGTTGGATCATCGATGCGCTTGATCGCGAATTGATTCTTTCGACACCGGAGACCGATTTCTCGGGAGATGCTCAAGCGCCATCGTGGTTGTGGATGAACGGATCTCTGGCTCGTGGCGAGGAGATCGCCGTTTCAATCCCTAAGCCGACTCGCTGGGATGAGATACAGATGGCGGCTGCTCTAAAAGCAGATGAGCTTGCCGAGCTACCCATCGATGATTTTGCAAAAGGATCTTTGAAATCGCTTTCGCCGTCAAAAATCGAGGCCTACCTCGAATGTCCGTTCATCTATGCCGCCAAACACGTTTTTGCTTTGGCGGATGTGAACGAGCTGGATCTTGAAATCGATCCGATGCGCCGAGGAAGTTTCATGCACGCGGTCTTTGAACGTCTCACTGAAGAGCCGTTCCGCACTTCATACTCACCAGCGGAGCTCGATGCGCTTCTCGATGAAACGAAGACAAAGGCAGAGTTCTCGCTCGCTGATGAGCGTCTATGGCCATCGATGCGGGCTAAGTATGCCGATCTTTCTCGGCGTTTCTTGGATCTTGAGGCCGACTATCGGAAGCGCTTTCCAAACGCAAAGACGGCTGCGCGCGAAATCGTCGTTACGGGTTTTGTCGATCCGAAGACGGGTGAGCTTTCAAAGACAGAATCGAAATTGGAGTTCAAAGGTCGTATCGACCGTATCGATGAAGACAATAACGGCAATGTCGTCGTCTTCGATTATAAATCATCGGATTCAAGCGCTGCGCAGTTCGCATCTTGGATCAAAAAGAACAAAGTTCAGCTTCTTCTATATTCGCTGGCTGTAGAGAACGGACTTACCGAACTTGGTTCGAAAAACGTTGTCGGTGCGATTTACTATGTCTCGCGTCCGTTCTCTCGAGATCGTGGATTCATGCTGAAGTCGGAAGATCAGGGTTTATATTCGACTGATCAAGGTAAAAAGCGAAACCTACTTGAGCTCGATCAGAAAGAGCCGTTCTTTGCCGAGGCTCGCGAGTTGATTGCAAAGGCCGTTGACGGAATTCAATCCGGTCGTTTTCAGCCAGAACCTCTTGATCCAAAAAAATGCACTGAATGTCGTTGGAGTACGTTGTGTCGAACACCACACCTGAGCTGAGAAAACACGAAATCGTTCGTGCGGGCGCCGGTGCGGGAAAGACCTACACCCTCACTCATCGTGTGACGGACATTGCTGAGGCTGTCCGTCAAGCCGAGGGTCGTTGGCCGCGTATCGTGGTGACGACTTTCACTCGTAAAGCCACGCAAGAGTTGCGCGAGCGACTCATGCTTCTTGCTCTCAAAGAAAAGCCGGAGCTCGCAGACTTTGTGAATTCGCGTTCGAACCTTGCGGTTTCAACGATTCACGGAGTTCTCGATTTGTATCTGAAAAGATATGGCGCTCGATTGGGACTTGATCCGAGTTACAAAGTAATCGGCCCAGCTCAAGCTTTAAAGCTCGCAAAGCAAGTCATGCGCGATGTGCTTTTTGAAACGAAAGGCGATGATCTCCTCGAGACGATCGCCTTCACTCGTTTGGTTTCAATCGCTCGATTTTTAGATGGCGTATGGTCTCAAGATCCTAACGCGACTCCATTCACAGAAGCGGACATGCGAAGAACCTTTGAACGCATGACGGGTGAGTTGGCGAATCGAGCGGCCAGAGTTGGCAAGCGATTGTCGAATGAGAGTGAGCATAAGGGGTGGGCAGAGCTTGGTGAGCGCTTTGACGTGTTTGCGAAGATTTTGTCTTCTAACGATTGGGAAGGTCGCCGATCATCGTTTGAGTTAACTCTCGATTTCCGAATGCCGTCAAAGACAGCGAAAGGCGCGCCTGATCTTGATCTCGCAGAAGAAGCGGCTGCGCTTAAAAAAGATTTTCAAGATCTTCTCGACGAGAAATTCGATCCGGCACTCTGGAGAAGCCATGCGCAGACCTTTGCTCGCATTGAGATCGTCGCTCGCAAGTTCTCTGAGACCTTCAGATTATTGAAACGCCAGAACGGTTTTATGGAGATTTCTGATCAAGAGAATCTCGCCATGGAATGCGCTCGGCTGTACCCGGAGACTGCGACATCATTCAGTCAAGATTGGGATCACTGGCTGATTGATGAGTATCAAGACACGAGTCCGTTTCAGGTTGATCTCATTCGCATGTTGATGGGGGATCGCCCTGGCTTCATCGTCGGAGACCCTCAGCAGAGTATTTATCTCTTTCGTGGTGCCCGCTCTGAAGTTTTCGCAGAGAAAGAAGATGAGATTCAAAAGTCTGGTGGGCAGAGACGTCTTTTGACGGTGAATCGTCGCTCGCGTCCCGAGTTTCTTTATTTCGTAAATGATTTCTTCTCTATGACCGAACCACCATTCACTAAAATGGACCCGTTCTTAGAGAATAAATCGGTTGATAACTCGATCACGGTTGCGAATGTTTTTGCTGCGCCAGAACCGAGCGAAGATGACGATCGCGACTTCGAGATCGACACGATTGTTGCTCAAGTTCAGGAGCTTCTTAAGAATGGTTCGCGTCCGGACGAAATAGCCATCCTCGGTCGTACCAACAAAACCTTGAGCGAAGTCGCCGAAGCCTTGGATCGGCATCGGGTACCCGTTCATGTGCATTCGTCGGGTGAGTTCTTTGATCGTCGCGAAATTCGCGATGCCATTGCGCTCTACAAATTTTTGGTGAATCCGCACGATGGCTTCAATTTGATCGAAGTTTTGCGAAGTCCTTGGTTCAAAGTGAGTGACGATATTTTAGGTGAAGCATCCCGCGTGAAGGGGGCCTCTCGTTGGACGACCTTAGTGGTAAGAGCGGATTCAGACACGAAAGGGTTCGAAGCGATTCTTCGTCTGCGTGAGGCGATTGAAGATACGACGAAGTTAGGACTCTCGGCGGCTTTCAAGAAAGCTTTGATCGCTGCTGGGTTTATCGATCTTTCGCACCATCACGACGCCAGTGGTCGTCGTGAATCAAACTTATGGAAGTTCATTTCGCAGCTTGAATCTGAAGAGGTTCGCCCAGGATTCAATCCTTTGGGCTTCGTGACGAGCGCACTGACAGAGTTGAAAATCGACGTACCGAATAGTGAGGGCGATGCGGTCGCCGCAGTTGAGCCTGACCGAGTCAACTTGATGACAATCCACTCTTCAAAAGGACTCGAGTTCAAACACGTTTTTCTTCCGCGGATGCATGAGAAACCACGTTTGACGACTTACCAAGATCACGTCTTCGATCGTGAACAAGGCAAGTGGTGTTTGCGAGTGCCTTTCGGAGAGGATGCGAAGGCTTTCGGTTCACCGCCAGAAGAGCAGTTCGTACGACGTCTGCAAGAACAAGAAATTCTAGAACACGCTCGAGTCTTGTATGTCGCGCTCACTCGCGGAATCGACTCTGTTTTCTTAAGTTGGACGGGTGAGCCTGAACGTCATTCGTTTGCTGAAATGGCGAAACTCGTCCGACTTGAGGCCGGTGAGCATCAGCGTGAGAACTACAGAATTTCTGTCTTGGCAGAACCACTGCAACCGAAGCTTCCTAAAACCAAAATAGAAACCGATCTTGAGCCTCGAGCCCCGTGGATGGATCTCAAATCGGCTGCGAGCAGAGCGGCGTCAAACTCAGTGACCGAACTTCTTGATGCCGGTATGCAAGCATCCAACAAAGAAACTCGAGACGTGAAGACAAGACTTCGTGTCGCGAGTACTGGAACAAATGTGCATCGACTGATGGAATTGCTGAAGTATCCATCGCAGGATCGTTTGCGCGATCTAGTTCGTCGTTGGTTTCCAGGACAAGAAGAGAAAGTACTTGCTGCCGTCGAATTTGTTCGCGATACAAAGACGCCGCCACTTCTTGAGGTCATTCATGCGGGCTTCGTTGAATGGGGATTCATTCTTCATGATGATGGCCGGGTGATTGAAGGCCAAGTCGATCTATGGGGTCGTGCACCGAGTGGCGAAGTTTGGATCGTCGACTACAAAACCGGAAGCCCAGAGATGAAGGATAAAGCCTTTGATCAAATGGCTCTTTATGCGATGGCGCTTCGTAAATCAAAGCTCGTCAAAGACGACGAGCCGATTCATCTCGCAGCTGTTTTTCCATTTGCAGAAAAAATCTTTACCGCTCACGCGCCGACAAATTCTGAAATCAGAACGAAGTTCTCTAGTTGATTGCCGGAAAGCTCACTTCGCGTGTGCCGAGTGGTCCTGTGATCGTCAGCTTTGATGGCTGTGATTCGATCGCCGTCGTCGGAACCGAGAATGAGAACATATACGGTGTATTCCAACGCGTGTGATATGGATACAGAGACTGCAGTTCGACCAACAGAGTGCGAATGCGTTTTACTTTTCCCTCGTATCGCGATCCTCCGACATCGAGATAGACTTTCCAAATCGGTTTATCTTCAGCGAGGTTGTCGTTCTTTCGGTCCGGAGTGAAGAACGACACGAAAATCTCCGTGCCCGAAGAGAGTTCTTGCGTGTATTTGGCGCGCTCTGAAGCTTGTTTGTCTTCATTCCATTGGAAGTACTCAGATTGACGTTTGAAAGTACGTTCGCGAATCGCTGAGTTCAGAAGCGTCGCTTTGAATTCGAAGTTGTTGTAGAAGCCGGTGTACTCTGAGTCACCAGCCGAAAACTCTTCGATACTTTGATCGTAGGGTCTTTCGATTCTAACTGCGGTTCCTTCGGCGACTGCGCCAGATTCTTGCATCTGTCCCGTTGTGCAACCGATGAATCCTGTCAGGCATAGCAAGCTGAAAGCGGTCAGTGTTTGCCAAGTCATTTTGAACTCCTGATACCTGGGACATTCAACAAGAAGTCATTGAAATCTGCGAAAACCTTCTCGCGATCGAGATCGTTGAAAATTTCGTGATAGCTCTCGTTGTAAATTAGAAGCTTTTTGTTCGTTGAACCAATCGTCGGAAAGAAGTCTCGAATCGCGGGAAGGCTGACAATTCTCTCTTCGCCTGCGGCCTGGATCAAAATCGGAAGCTCGATGCGAGAGCCTGAGCGATTGACGACTTCCATGGTTTCAAACATTCCGAGATACAGAGATGGCGAGATTTTCTCGTGACGAAGGGCATCTTTGGCATAAGTGCTGAGGTGTTCTGCGTCTCGCGTGAGATCTTCGTATTTGATTTCATTAAAGAGAGTGATCGAAGGCCAAACTTTCTGCATCACTCGTGCCGCGAAATCTTTTGCTGGTGGAACCTTGAGGGCGACACCAAGAAGAGGTGAGCTCAAAACGGCAGCGTGAGGCTTCGGCGTGTCGGCACCGGCGCGCAAAAGTTGGTCGAGGACGACCAATCCTCCCATCGAGTGGCCGACGATCACGAAGGGTTGCGCCAGATGTCCGGTTTTTCCGAGATGCTTTAAGAGCGCGCTGAGATCATCGGCGTAGTCAGAGAATTTATCGACGTGACCGCGTTTACCTTCAGAACGTCCGTGACCACGAAGGTCCCATGCGATCGTGTTCCAACCGAGTTCGCTCAAGCGCGCGGCAGTTTTGGCATAACTCTCAGAATGTTCGCCGATCCCGTGAGTCACGACCAAAGTCGCGAATGCTTTCGGAGTCGTCCATGTCTGATAGAAAATCTCAGATTCGTTCTTGAAATGACCTTCTCTACGTTCTGTTGCCATCTTATCTATGATCGGACCCAGCGGTTTATACCGTCAAGAGCCATTGTCGTCTAGGCAAGCTTCGCATACGATGTTCTTAATGAACCTCATCCGCAGCCTCCTCATCTTGTGTCTCGTCTTCGGAAGCACCTCGGCATTTGCTCAGGATTCAGTCACAGGTGGAAACGACATTAGTCTCTACGTCGGAAAAATGCTTCCGAACCAGATCGACGGCGTTGACGAAATTTTGCCTGTCTTCGGTGGCCGCTATGGTTTGGGGTTTTCGTTCGGGCTTGTCGAGTTTGGTCTTGCGAATACACATGCTGAAGGTGTTGATTTCACGACCTTTGAAACATCGTACCGTTACGACCTTCCTTTAGAGGAGGGGCTTCTTGTTCTCGTTGGCGGTGGTTTGGATCTCAACTACTACAAGCCAGAAGGCGAAAGCTCGCGAAAAACTGAAGTCGGCCTTCATGTGAACACGGGCGCGATGATGGCGATATCGAATGCTTTTTGGCTCAGGGGCGATTTGAAGTTCATGGGAGGCCCGGGTACGAGCCTCTCTCTTCTCTTCGGTATCGTGATTCGCGACACATCCGGCGCGAATTAGTTCTCGTACAAAAACCTGCGCAGATCTGTGTTTGGTGCGGCATCGACGCCTGAACCTGGAGCTCTCGCTTTCAATTGATCGAGCGAGAAATTCATCTTTGCGTCGTACGTGCGCTCAATCTGATTTCGAAGACGTTGCTCGGCGGCGTACCAAGCTTGTTTGTTGCCATCGTCGCCACATGTTGCGAGCTCGCGTGCATCGGTCGCACCCCAACGGCGTTCAGGGCAGTGGTACGGATCAAATGACAAATTCCAAAGACGAGCAGACACATGGTGGAAGCTAAGTCCGACTTGTGATCCATCGCTGCGGCGATAGTGAATCATGCAAGCAGCGCCAGCGCGTTCATAGTTCTCGCGAAGGTCGGCGATGAGATTCGATCCATTGTACACAACTCGCGGACTTCCTTGGCGGTGCAGATCGATGAATCTCTTTGTTTCAGTGAAGAGTTCCAAAAATGAAGCTTTCAAGCGTGCGTCGCGCGAAGGACTCGAGAAATCTTCCCATTCGCCCGTCGTACCGTAGATATTTTCTGGAAGGCTGTACGGCTGGCTCTTGCGATGAATGCCATTGCTAACGGCTGCGTCGACGGCTGTGACACGCTCTTTCAAGTCGTTACAGAGTGTGTCCATTGAGTTCAGCATTTCATTGACGGGATCATATTTCAAATCACCGACGGCGAGGCGAGTTCGCACGAAATCATAGAATGGAAGAGTCTGGCCATTCACCACGAACTTTGCTTGTTTCCAAGCTTTGTTAGGATTCGGAACGGAACCGAAGAAATACTCTAGCGAGTAGCCAGGGATCTGCGACATCGGAGTCGCCGTGATTTTTCCGCCGATGTAGTTTCCGTTTGCTGCCTTCGTGGCGCCCGTCAATGTCAGTGGGCGGAAGTTTTTGAATCCTGCTCCAGAGTATGGATTCGACCGCGCGAATTTTTCGCCGAATACGCTGCGTGTGACAGATTGATCGGGATGGGAATCGAAGAAGCGAATGCGGCCGTCGTTTTCGACTTTGTAGACGACGGCAACGTGTCCGTTGGCATCGTAGATCACTGTGCCAGGACGAATGGATGCGCGATCGATTTTTGCTGGATAGAGATCGTAAAACGATCCGCCGGCTTGGTCGAGTTCAGCGTTGTATCGATACATTGCCGAGAAAACTGAACGGGTCAGCAAGGTGACGGCAGCATAGCCATCGATGGGCTGTGATTCTGATTTTTGAATGATGCTTTTGCGCGAAGTAACGATGTTCCCTTTCGGGCTGTACTGAAGAGCGCGCGACGATTCGCCGTAAGCGGCAACGCCCGACGCGATTGAAAACGGAAGCCCGTTTTTTGACGCAAAATAAGCGCGTAGCAAAACCGGAAAGCGACCGCAGTCGGCCCAGAAGTTTGCACCTTTCGGATCAGTTCCACGATAAGGATTAGCGGGACTTTGCAGGCAACGGTTGACTGAGTTACAGCCGCTTTCACCCAGCGTCTTTACGAACGCGGAATAGTTTCGTTCATCGGCATCGCTCCACGCCGTTTTCGTGATGTTCCAAGTTCCGGCCGCTGCAAATTGAGGTGCGGCAAGGAGGGCGAGGATCGTGCTTGCGATCAGTTTGCGCTTCATTGAAATCTCCGAGTCGTACGCCGAATGAATTCAAACGGCATGCCCTCGAGCAGAGACTTAACTCCCTTGATTTCCTTAGACTATTCGGCGAATTCCAAGCGGATTTTAGAAACGCTCTGTAGGGCTTTCCAAACGATCGACAGATTTGGGCTATTCGAATGATCAATGATTGAAGCCGCGGGTCGGAATAATCGAGTTCCGCGGTTGAGTGCTTCGATCCATATCTGGGTAGTCGATGTTGTAGTGAATACCGCGCGATTCTTGGCGAGCCAGTGCGCAGCGAACCGTAAGATCTGCGACCAAGGCGATGTTTCGAAGCTCAATGATATCCGGATGAATCTTGAGTGCGCCGTAGTAATCAGAAACTTCGTTCATGATCGTGGTCAGACGTTTTTGTGCACGCTCGAGTCGGCGGTTTGAGCGAACGATTCCGACGTAGTTCCACATCAAGCGGCGAATTTCTTCCCACACGTGAGAGATGACGATCATTTCGTCTTCATCGTATTCATCAGCAGGCCCAGAGTCGCCTTCGAGACCTGTCGGAATCGAAAACTCACTCATGTGCGCGAGACTGAAGCGAGCGGCATTGTGTGAAAGCACCAAACACTCAAGCAGAGAATTTGAAGCGAGGCGATTCGCTCCGTGCAATCCCGTGCATGCGGTTTCTCCGGTCGCGAGAAGACCAGCAATATCAGTGAGACCATTGGCATCCGTGAGAACGCCACCACAGAGATAGTGAGCGGCCGGGACGACTGGAATCGGATCTTTTGTGATGTCGATTCCGTACTCGAGACACTTTCCGTAAATGACCGGGAAACGATCACGCAGTTCTGTCGCTGATTTGTGACGAACATCGAGATAGACGCAAGGTGCGCCAGTGCGTTTCATTTCGGCGTCGATTGATCGCGCGACAATGTCGCGCGGAGCGAGAGATCCGAGCGGATGCATCGCTTTTGTGAAAGCAGATCCTTCGGAGTTGATCAGCTCGCCGCCTTCGCCACGCATTGCTTCGGTGATGAGAAAGTTCCGAGCGCTCGGGTGATAGAGACAAGTCGGATGAAATTGCATGAATTCGAGATTCGCAATGCGAGCGCCAGCGCGATACGCCATTGCGATGCCGTCTCCGGTCGCGCCACTCCAGTTCGAAGTGTAGAGATAAGTTTTTCCGGCGCCGCCCGTGGCTAACAAAGTGAAGCGCGCAAAGAAACCGATGGTGACATTGTTTTTTCGATCAAAAGCAAAAGCACCGGTGCAGCGAGGCGGCGCAACGGATGATGGTTTTGAGTCACGATCGAGAATGAGATCGATCGCAAACATGTGCTCGCGAATTTCGATGTTGGGATGCGCTCGAACAAGATTCAAAAGGTGTTCGTGAATTTCTTGGCCCGTGTGGTCCTGAACGTGAAGAATTCGGCGATGGCTATGGCCGCCTTCGCGAGTGAGATCAAGATTCTCACCCGCTTTATCGCGAACATCGAAGCGAACGCCCCATTTCAAAAGATCTTCGATGCGAGACGGCGCATTTTCGACGACGTTGCGAACGACGTCTTCGTTACAAAGACCGGCGCCTGCGGTCAAAGTGTCGCGAATATGGCTTTCGAAGCTATCGTCAGGCGCCATGACCGCGGCGATTCCGCCTTGTGCCATAGAAGTGTTGGTCTGCGGGGCAGAGGTTTTGGATAGAATGACCACTTTTCCGCGATCTGCGACCTTTAGGGCATAGGCCAAACCAGCCAATCCCGATCCAATAACTAAGAAATCGCAGCGTTCGAACATGCGGAACCTCAACCAAGATCCAGCTGTATAGGCCGAACCGATCAGTCTGTCGAGCCTTGTACGAGACGTTAGTCTGGATCCTTATTTGTACCCGCCGGACCGGACTCTCGGCTTGCTCGATGGGCCGAGACAAAAGTAGAATCATTCTCAAGATTTAGGAACCTTTCGGAGACGTCTTTAGGGACTGAAAGGAAGAGCTCATGATGAGCGCAAGATTGAAGATGATCCTCGTGGCCGCTGTCGTTCTTATTGCGACGGTTTCTGCAATTCTTTGGAAAACAGGCGCCCTTCTTTACGAAGATCGAATGGCTTTCATCGCCGACAGTTCAATGAAACAAATTGCTCCACTCAAGCGTTTGATCAGCGAGCAGTTGAACACGCGAAAAAAAGAACTCGTTCACTTTGCTGCAACTCGTGCGGTGAACGGTGCCGGAAGAAGTCGAGCCTTCGGTGAATTTGAAGTCATCGCACTCGTTGAACCAGATGCCAATGGACAATGGGCGCCGGCATGGATCGAACGGGGCGCGAGCGCTCAAGCTGATCGTTGGCCGCAAGGATACGATCTCACTCTCTTGAAGAGTGTTGCCTACAAGAAAGCAAAAGACGGCGAAGTTCTTTGGATGCGATTGAGTGATGCGAAGGGCACTGCGATGTTTGCAGCTGCTGTTCCAGTGCAATTGAAATCCGCAGCACTGTCAGCGGATCCGACAGAGGCGAGTGCGTTGCCAGACTCAATGGCCACACAGAGTGCGAGCGACCTTTCGGCAAGACGCGGAGTCGTTGTCGGCTTCACTAGTTCGAACCCACTTGTGTCTTCGACGGAGGGTTTCATCGGATCGATGAACTCGGTTTTCGTTGTCGATGATCGTGGTTACGTCGCATCTCACGTCGACAAAAACTACACTGGTGCGTTGTTCACTGAAGACTCGATCGTAAAACAGATTCTTGCGGCGAACAGAGTTTCAGGAAGCGGTCGCTTCACTGATCTTGATGGGCGCAAGGTTCTTGGTCATTTCGAAAAGATAGCGGATTCAAACCTGTATGCCGTCATCACGACTCCGATGGCCGCGATGACGGGTCTCATGGATTCGTATCGCAACACCGTTCTTGTTGCGGCGCTGGCAGCCGGAATTCTTTCAATGCTTCTAGCGTGGTTTGTTGGCGGTACTCTTACGAGTGCTGCTCCTGTGATCCGAGGATTCATTGCTGAAGAAGTGAATGATGAGAACATTGAAACGGTTTTCGCAGCGCCGGTTACCGCGCCTATTGAGTCTGTCGACAAGCGTTCGGTACTTTCGTTCTTGAATGACGAACAGCTGAAGAACGAACGGAAAAATGCGTACGAAGCATTTCAAAAAGACTTTGCATCGCGATTGCGTGAACCCTTGCTTGCGATTTTGGGTCAGGCTCAGTTGATCAAAGCAAAATCAGACGATGAGTCCTTGACCGGTCATGCTGGCAGCATCGAGCGTGAAGCGCGTTTAGCAAAAGAGAGCCTGGATCGTCTTCAGTTTTTGAACGAAGGTCCGATGTTGAGCTCATCGCACGAGACGGCGGATCTTGAAGAGGCGATCTCTGGTGCGCTCGCTGACAAAGCGCTCGAGCTTCAGAATTTCGGGATTCGCATCGACTCACAAACTGATGCACTCTCGGTTCGCGGACAAACGCGCGAAATCGAAACGGCCCTGATTCATATCATCGAAAACTCAATCGAAGCGATGCGCGATCGCTCTGATCGCAAGTTGACGATCACGCTCAACGAAGTCGCAGGACAGGCCGTGTTGCGAGTGAGTGACACTGGTGTTGGCATGACTCAAGACATTCGTGACCATGCATTTGAACCATTCTTCCGAGGGTTCGAGTCACCACGGCATATGGGACTCGGCCTCACATTCGTCCAATCGACCGTCCGTCGTTGGGGCGGGGAGTGCAGTGTCGAATCAAACCCAGGTGAAGGCACGACGATTGAAATCCGTTTCTCAGAAGTCGTTCGGGTTGCTCCGTCGGACGAACGGGTGGCGGTTGACCCAGAACCGTTGATTCGCAGCTTGCTCGATCAACGTATGACCATTGAAGAAGAGATCGTAGCTCAGATGCCGCCGCCGCCACAGATGGGCGTGTTTGCAGAAGCTGATGATGTCGATCAATTCGAAGTCGTGATCCGTCAACCGCGCACGAAGGGAACTTGATTCGATGAAAAGAGCCGTCAATCAGAAGCGCGGACAATTTTCGGTGATGATCGTCGAGGGAGATCTGTTCTCGGCGAAAGAGCTTTCTGATGCAGTTCGCTCGGCTGGTTACACTTCTGTGAGTTTCTACCCAACGATCGAAGCTGCGAAGGCGGCCGCGATCGAAAATCCTCCACACTTCTTGCTCTTCGATCTGCCGTCATTCCCAGAGCATGCCGGAAGCTTCTTGCGTGCGATTCATTCGATCAGCCCAGAAACTCTTTCGATCGTCATGATGCGAGCTGAGCAGGCTCTGCAGGCGTTGGCGCTCGTCTCTCTTGGCGTCGCATACGATTCGATTATTCGACCGTTCTATTCGAGTCTTGATCTTGTTCACACACTCGATCGTGGTTCGGCACAGCTCTACTATCAGTTTGAAAGTGAACAGCTGCGTGAGCGCTTAAGTGGCAAGTCAGAAGTCGAAACGGTTCTCACCCCTGCGCAAGAAGTCGCCTGGTCTGAGAATGATACCGAAGTCGAAGCTCTCGAGTTCATCAACTCGATTTCATCGATCAAAGATCTCGATTCGACGGTTCGAGTTTTCTTAGAGACGCTTTCGAAGACGACAGGCGAGTCGCCTTCTTTGTATTTCAAGTACCTCCCGGGACATGCGTCGCTGTTGATCGCTCAGGCTCAGTTTCTTCCGATGGAAAAGTTCCGCGGACTTGGTGTTCAGCTTGGTGAAAACATCTCAAGCGGCATCAATCAGCTGAAGCAAGATCCAACCGGTTTCGTACCTTTGGCGCAAATGGTTGCAGAGGTTTTCACCGGGACATCGTTCCAAGCATTCCCGCATCTCGTTGAAGGCGAACTGATCGGTGTTTTCGTCGTCTTGAGTGGCGCTGAGCTTTCAGCGCACGCAAGACTATGTGCAAAAATTTTTGAAACGGTTTATCGACGCAATCAGGTCTTAAAAGAAAAGCATGTCCTCGATACGACCGATGTTCTAACAGGACTTCTGAACACTCGTCATTTCGTGGCGAGAATTGACGAAGAGATCGCTCGTTCACGTCGAATTTTCCTACCGCTTTCGTTGATCACGATCAGTGTTGATCGTTTTGACGAGCTGACAAAAGAACTCGGTCCACAGCAGGCCGACGTTGTTTTGAAAGTGATCGGAACTGTTCTCAAGAAGACGACACGCATTTGCGACTCGGTGGCGCGAACGGACGCATCGGGTTTCGCGATTTTGATGCCGCATACGCCTCATATGGGCGCGGCGATGAAGGCAGAACGAATTCGGCGCATGATTTCAGCCACCCGATTTCCATCGTTGCCGATGGCGGGCTCGATCACTGTCAGCTGCGGTGTCAGTGAATATCCGTCCTTCACGGCTGATGCGGAGAGTTTGTTGCGCTCGGCGCGTGAAGCACTTGATCAAGTCCGCGAAGCTGGAAAAGTTTGTTTGGCGACAGCTCCTCACGGTTTCAAGTCAGATTTCGTTCCTCGCGAAGTCCCCGCCAGTACTGGACGAGTTCGCGAGGGGGGTGCTTAGTGGCTACTGAACGGCATTATCGTCGTTCGCTTGCAGAGATTGATCTTCGGCGAATCAAAGATAACTTCATCCGCTTCCGCGAGGCTAAAGCCCCAGGAGCATTTATCTGCCCAATGGTAAAGGCCAACGCTTACGGGCATGGCGCAACCCATGTTGCGAAGGCTCTTCGCTCGGCGGGAGCAAAATATTTGGGTGTGGCACTCGTTGAAGAAGGCGAAGAGCTTCGTCGTGCCGGCGATCGCGATCCGATTTTGGTTTTCGGTCCCGTTGATAGAGAAGCGGCAGAAACCGTGGTGCGCGAATCTCTCACGGTCGTCGTCAGCGAGTGGGATCACCTTGATGTGATCGAACAGGCTCGCAATCAGCTTGGCGAAACGCGCGTGAGTGTTCACGCCGAGTTCAATACCGGAATGAATCGTCTTGGCTTCGAAGTGAATGAAGCTGCGAAAGTTCGCGAATGGTTTAAAGCGAATTCGAATATGAAACTCGAAGGCATTTGCACGCACCTTTTGCGTGGCGACGATGCAGGCGCCGATGAAGGCGAATCGGCAACGCAGCTTCGTCGATTTTACGAAGTATCGCAGGCTTTTTCTGATATGCCGGCACTCATTCGTCACGGTTTGAATTCAAGCGCAGTGATCAATCTTGTCGGACAAACTCAAGCTTCTGATCCAAAGTTTTTTGAGTTCGTGACTTCATTGGGTGCTCGACCCGGCATCGGCCTTTACGGTTACGGTGGAAAAAACGATGAGGGTCATACGCTTGGGCTCAAGCCAGTCATGAGTCTTCGCACTCATATCATCTCTCTTCATCGTGTCGCCAAAGACGCTCGAGTGTCTTATGGACCGACGTGGAAAGCGCCACGCGAGAGTTTGATTGGCGTTTTGCCTTTTGGTTACGCCGATGGCTACCGCCGAGGACTCACAAACAAGTCATCCGTTCTGTACAACGGCCATCGAGTGCCGCAGGTCGGAACAGTATGCATGGACTATTTCATGATCGATCTCACTGATGTCGAGTCGAAGCTCAAAGTGCCGGCCAAAGTCGGCGATGAAGTGTTCTTGATGGGTGAGCAGGGTACAGAGCGCATCACTGCTGACAACTTAGCAGAATGGGCAGGAACGATTTCATACGAGATTTTGACCGGAATTGGGAAACGAGTGCCTCGAGTCTTCTTAGGATAAACAGCTGGCGATGACATATAGAGAAGCGCGCGCAAAAGTTAATAATGCCTTCGACGCTGTTTTTTTAGCGATCTGGCGAACCATCAAGGGTTTCATTATCGAAACCGGAGAGGTCGTTCAGTTTGCTATCGAGGCGATGAGGCAAGCCTTCGCGCAGCCCTTTCGTGGCCCCGATCTCATCTCACACATGTATTTTGTCGGAAACAAATCCATCGTGATCATCGCGCTCTCTGGCGTGTTCACTGGCCTTGCCCTCGCGTTTCAAATTTATCTCGGCTTCAAGTAAGTCAATGCGACGAGTCTCGTGGGGCCAACAGTAGCCCTCGGTATGACTCGAGAGCTGGCGCCGGTTCTGACCGGGTTGATCGTCGCTGGGCGAGCAGGCGGAGCGATGG
>DATLHP010000010.1:0-2974 GCA_035539835.1 Bdellovibrionales bacterium | reverse complement strand
GGTTTGCCGATCGCAAGACTGAGCGTCTTCGCCGTCACAAGGCCAAACAACAACGCGCCGACAAGGCCTGGATTCGATGTCACAGCGATCCCATCGACGTCTTCGATTTTCATCGAAGCACGCTTCAACACTTCGTCAACGAGAGGTACGAGATGGTGGGTGTGATTGCGACTTGCGATTTCGGGAACAATTCCGCCAAACGCCTCATGGGCTTGGTTTTGATGCGCTGATAGAACTGAGAGAACACGCCCACCACGCGAGACGACGGCAACCGATGTGTCGTCACAACTGGTCTCGATAGCGAGGACGTTCTCGAATGTTTTCAAATGAGGGTCTCTTACTTTTTTAAAGTCTTGAGCTTCGCAGAAGCTGTTTTTGCCTCTTGCGACTTCGGAAACTTAGCGACGACCTCTTCGTAGAAAGCTCGCGCCTCATCTTTGAGACCGAGTTCCGCGAATGACTGACCAATTCGCAAAGTGGCCGCGCCAAAACGACGACCTTTCGGATATGCCTTACGATAGCGCTCGAAATCCAAGATCGCTTCTTGCCAGTTCTTTTGAGCGAATTTCTTTTCTCCACTATCAAAAGAATCGGCTGCACTCGGAACCGCAGAGTCTTGTTGAGCAGCGCGTTTTTGACCGGCTTGAAGTTCAGCGATTTGAAGTTTCAATTGTGCGATTTCAGACGAGAGTTTTTGAAACTCTTCGCGATAAGCAGCGTCGTTCTCTTTCAACTTGCCATCGATCGCTGTCACGCTTTGATCTGCGCGGTTCTGCGATTGGCCGACTTTGTTTTCGATCGCTTCGAGACGGCCTTCGGCGCGTCTTTGGCCTTCTTCGAGATCTTGAAAGCGTTCATTCACATCAGCCGTCGTTTGCTGAAGATTTTGAACCTGTTTACGAAGAACGACTTTCTCGTCTTGTTCTTTTTGCGAATCACGAGTTTGCAAGCAGCCAGTGAGTGCGACGCCAATTGATGCCATCGATACGAGAGTAAAAATTCTTTTCATTGAACGCTCCTTAAGGCGCATCACCCGATTTTTGACGAGCTAATCTCGCCGCATTTTCGGCTTGCTCTGCAATCGTGCGAGTCTCAATAAAGCGCTCGCGGGCCAAGTCGAACTTGCGATCGCGATAAGCTTTTTCACCTTCGCGATACTTTTCTTCTGCATTGTACCAGAGTGCGGGCGCATAGCGATTGGCATCTGCATCCCGAGCGGCTTCATAAGCCGTTCGGGCCAGATTGTATTCATCAATTGGGAAAGAAGTAACGCATCCGCCGAGCACGGTTGCCAGGCAGAGAGCCAGAATTCCAAAAAAACGATGAGTTCTGGCCTGTTCGATCACGAGGATTATTGAAGCGGAACGAAGTTCGCGCGGCGGTTTTTAGTCCGTGCGCCATCGCTGTCGCCAGCTTCCATCGGCTTTTCTTCGCCGTAGCTGATGATTGTCATGCGCTTGCCATCAACGCCCAAACCTTCGAGGTACGATTTAACCGATTTAGCGCGACGTTCACCGAGCGAAAGGTTGTATTCAACCGATCCGCGGTCATCCGTGTGACCTTCGATTTGAATCGTGAAAGCAGGATTGCTTTTGATCCACTCAGCGTTGCCAGCGAGCTTTTGACGAGCATCAGCCGTCAAACGAGCCTGGTCGTATTCGAAGAAAACAGTGTTTAGGCCAGCGATATTGCCGCTATCTGAACCCTGTGGGTCAGTGCCGATCGATTTATCAGAGATCACTGGCATTTCGCCAGAGACGTCTCCACCTGCGGAACCGGATCCATCGGTGTCAGTTTTCTTAGGTTTCGTACAGCCAGCCGCAAGTGCGACGACCAAACCAGCTAGCGCGAAATGACGGAAGAATTTTGTAAGCATTGAAGCGGCTCCTTGTGGCTTTCGATTCTCCAAAAGCCTTGATGACTTTGTCAAACTCTTGAAGGGAGAATTTGGCCTATGCCAACAATAACTCATCGAATCCGCTCATGTTTCACAATCCGCGTTCAAACTCTTTTGAGCCTTAGCATGATCGGACTTTTCGCGAGCCTGACCGCTCACGCCGATATCGACCCATCGACAGAGTGGAAGGTTATCGAGACGCCGCACTTCTCCGTGATATATGACTCGAGGCAGCAGTTTCTAGGAGAAGCGTACGCGAAATTCGCCGAAGAGGCCTTCGCGTCTGTGGCGCCGATTTTCGGAGTCTGGCCCGAGAAAACCGTCATCATCATCGACGACAGCACCGATGCCGCAAACGGTTGGGCAACACCATTTCCTAGACCAACCATCGGTGCTTACCCGGTTCTACCGACAGGATTTGATTCGATTGGAGATTTTGGCGACTGGGGTCTCGAGCTCCTTACGCACGAGTACACACACATTCTGAATTTCGAGCCAGCAAACGGCTTCTATCGACCCTTCCGTTGGGTGTTCGGATCGATCGTACGTCCCAATGTTCTTTTGCCCCGCTGGTATAGCGAAGGCCTCGCTGTTGCGCTCGAAACTCGTCTTTCAAATTATGGACGTCTGCGGTCAACGAACTACTTGGCGATCATGCGCGCCTTGGTGCGCGACAACGCGCTTCGTATAGAGGGCGTCGGTCGTATTGGCGAATCAATTCCTGATTGGCCAGGCGGAATGCGCCCTTACTTGATGGGTGCACTTCTTTGGGACGATATGATCCGTCGCGGTGGCATCAGCATCGTCGGCGATCTCAACGCACACTACGCGCAGCGATTTCCATTCTTCTTAAACTGGCCGGTCAAATCGCGCCTTGGGCTCGATTACAACGAACTTCTCGATCAGCTCTATACGCGAGTTGAAAACAACGCTGCCGATCAGATGAGAAAGATCAAAACGGCCGGCGTTCCGAACGAAAAGCTTTTCTTAAAAGACGGCAATTGGGTTCATTCACCAGCCTATTCGCCGGATGGAAAATGGGTTGCGGCTGTTGCTCATTCGCACAACAAAGATAGC
>DATLHP010000009.1:0-4900 GCA_035539835.1 Bdellovibrionales bacterium | reverse complement strand
ATGAATTCGATGAGTGCCTTCACTTCGTCGTCATTGAGCTGACCGGCGTACGGAGGCATCGTTCCTGCTGGGTATCCCGCTGCAACTTTCGCGTTCGGATTCAAGATCGATTCACGAAGATAGTCTTCGTCGACCTTCACGCTGCCGCCGCCTTCAATCGCTTGCTCGTGACCGAAGATCCCCTTAAACGAAGGACCAACGACGCGAGTTCCATCGAGACTGTGGCAACCGATACAAGCTTTCGATGCATAGAGCGCACGTCCTTGATCGGCCAATGAACCGGCCGCGCCGGCCTCGGCTGCAAGCCAACGCTCGTACTCTTCGACTGGAACTGCTTTGACCATTCCCAACATCGCCGAGTGACCAGCACCGCAGTACTCAGTACAGAACAAGTGGAAGTCGCCCTCTTTTTCCGCTTGGAACCAGAGTGACGTGTAACGACCCGGAACCACGTCTTGTTTCACGCGGAATGCCGGGATGAAGAAGCTGTGGAGAACCGGGCGGTCTTTCGGATCATCCCCTGCAGGATTGATCTTTTCAGATGCCATGATCACTTTCACTGGGCGACCAACAGGGATAACCATCGTCGCTGGAGTTTTTTTGCCAGAGGCGTCGACTCCGGCAGTGATTTCTTTTCCGTTCTTATAGATGAACTTCCAGTCCCACTTCTTTGCGACGACGTGAACTTCGAGTGCGTTCTCAGGGAACGTACGCATCTCGTGATACACGACCCATCCCCATGCAAACGAGAAGATGAAGAGTACGAACGGGATGAAGCTCCACAAGAATTCAAACGTGTGGTTGTGCGTGATGTACGCCGTTTTGTCCGTCGCCGACTTTCGTTTGTATTTGAAAACGAAAAACGTCATTCCACCAATCAGCAGAATGAAAGACACCAAACTGCTCCACAGCAAAAACGCGTAAATGCTGTCGACCTGCGAGGCGATTTCGGTTGCAGCCGGCGGCATGAATGAATCTGCCTTGGCCAGTGGTAGCCACCACATCATGTTGCTTCTCCTTGAGCGCGCGAGTTGCGAATCCAGAATGGTAGGATGAAGATCGCCAATAATAGGACGATCAACACCGCTCCCCCTCTCATCACATTGAATGCGTAGAGCGAGTACTTGCTGGTCTTCGGATCAAAATGGAAACAGTACAGAACCAACTTATCGATCACCGAACCGACTTTTCCGTTCGATGCCTCGATCATTGAAAGGCGAACCGTTTTCGGATCGAAAACGATGCCATTCAAATAGCGAGAGATAGTTCCGTCTGGAGTGATGACAACCGCAGCAGAAGCATGTGCCCACTGCTGTTCAGTTTCGTCCCAGTGATACTTAAAGCCGATTTCTTTTGCGATCGAGTCGATAGCAGGCTGCTGACCAACGAGGAAATGCCAACCCTTTTCGCCCTCAGGGCGAGCGTAAGACTTAAGATAGGTTTCCCGCTTCTTTTGCGCGAGATCCGCAGTCTCTTTTGGCTCAATGCTGATCGCTACTGCATGGAACTCTTGGCCGAGCGGTTGCTTCATCTGCTTGAATGCATCGAGAAGACCATTCAAGTGGAAGTTACAAAGGCTTGGGCAATTGTAATAAGCGAGACTCAGAAGAAGCGGCTTACCGTCAGCAACGTAACTTCGGAGTGTAACGGCTTTTCCGGTGTGATCGGTGAACGGGAGATCGAGGTCGATCTTGTCTCCGAGTTTTTGATCAATGCCAACGTCTTTGAGTTCTTGCGGAGTTTCGTTCGCTAAACCTTCTTTGATTCCGAGCGTATCACGCGCAAACGCCGTCGCTGATCCCATCATCGGGATCAGTGCAAAGGCGAGAAGCTTCGTGATGACGTTCGATTTGATCATTTCAGGTTCGGAGCCTTTGCTGCTACATCGGCGTCGTTATCTGCAACTTTATTTGTCGTGATCGAGCGAATGAAGTGAACAAGGGCCCAGCGATCATTGATCGGCATGTGCTTGTAGCTCTGCATCGAGCTACCTTTAATTCCGTCTTCGAGAACTTCCATGAGACCAAGTCGAGTTCCGCCGTGTGTCCACTTTCCTTCGACGAAGTTACGTGGTTTCGGATTCAAGCTCGCTCCCGCAGGGCCATCGCCTTTTCCTTCATTGCCGTGGCACATTGCACAGTTCTGAGTGAAGAGCTGTTTTCCGTGCGCGATCATGTCGTCCGAAGGATTCCATGGATCTTTTACGCCCGAGACGTCGATCTTCTTCGCCGCTTCTCCAGCTTGCGGAGCGATTTGCCCGGCCGCTTGTTCTTTGACTTCTTTGAGGTCAATGCCGCCGAAAAATGCGACGTAAATCATGATGCCCAGGGATGCGATCATGCTCAGTACGAACGTGATCATTCCACCTTTGTTGTAGCTGTCTTGCTCGGAACTCATGGCTTAAGAGTCTCTCCGTTGGAAAGCGCGAAAGAGCGCGAAATCGTTTCGCACACGACGGCTCGTTAGCTGGTTTCTGCAGATGAGTTTCTGACGGAAAACCGGTAGTTATGATGTCCTTCTTGATTCTCACGGTTTCGGAGATGAAAGCAAGTTGAATCAAGGTCTTGTACGATCTCGTAACTCGCTCGAGTCATCCGCCGAACGATCGATTGTGCAGCGCAGTGAGTTCGATGAATTGACCGCCGATCAAGCCCGCCCTATAGCCCTAGTCGCATGAGTATTAAGTTCGATTTTTCAGGCAGACATGCGGTCGTCACTGGCGGCGCGCGAGGCATCGGTTTCGAGGTCGCCCGACAGTTTTTGGAAGCCGGAGCCAGCGTTACGATCTGGGAGTTTTCGGAGTCGGCGATCGCTGAAGCTCAAGAAAAGTTCAATGTTTACGGTGCTCGAGCGCGTTTTCATCGCGTCGATGTTTCAAAACTCCCGTCGTGTGAAGATGCGGCTAAAGCACTCGCTTCGCCGATTCACATCCTTATTAACAATGCCGGAATCACGCGCGATAAGAGCTTCGCAAAAATGTCGGCAGAAGAGTTCAACGCGGTCATCGACACCTGCCTCGGCGGAGTCTTTAACGCGACGAAGAGCGTGCTCGATCGCTTCGACCCGGCCGACAAGAATAAACGAATCGTTAACATTTCAAGTGTCGTCGCTCTTTACGGAAACTTCGGCCAAGCGAACTATGTCGCCGCAAAAGCAGGAGTCATTGGACTGACAAAGACCCTCAGCCGCGAACTTGGCGGAAAAGGCTTTACCGTCAATGTTATCGCGCCCGGCTTTACGGCAACGGCGATGACGGAAGCGATGCCAGAGACCGCTCGCTCCCAGCTTCAGGGTAAAATTCCCGCAGGAAGGCTCGGCCAGCCAGCAGATATTGCAAACGCTTGTTTGTTCCTTGCCTCAAATGAGGCGTCGTATGTGAATGGCGCCACGATTTCAGTGGATGGTGGATTGGTTATCTGAGGGGAAAACCGATGATTCGTTGGCTTGCGCTTCTTGCCTTCTTGGCTCCAAGCTTCGCAATGGCTCAATTGCGAACTTTTGAGGGAAACATTCAACTCGAAAATGGAAACTCCATTTTCGTGAAAACAGTGGCGCCTCGCGAGAGCGCTCCGACCATCGTTTTCTTCAATGGTCTGACGGATCGTCTTCAAAGCTGGGATTCACTGACGACGAATCTGGTATCTCGCGGCTACGGCATCGTTGCCTTCGACTTTATGGGCCAGGGTCGCACGCTTCTCTCGAACAAAGTTCCTACTAAAGGTGTCGCAGTCTGGAATCAAGTCGAAGACGTGCGCGAGCTTCTGAGTAAACTCGAAGTTCAAGAACCGATTCACTTGGCTGGATTCTCTTACGGTGGCGGCATCGCGCAAGCCTACGCCGCAAGATATCCGCAATCGATTGCTACTCTCACTTTGATGGCGCCGTTCACGACATCGATCGAATCGCAGGACGCTTACTTCCGCTGGCAAGCAGCTCAGCATCGCATTCTCTTTCCATTTGATACCCGCGAATACGACGAGATCTACGATCAGTATTTGCGCACCTATGTTTTTTCAAACTATCCACTCGTCGAACCGGCGCTACTTGAGCCGTTTCGACTTGAAGGTGTTTTTAGACTTGTTCAAGGCGTTCGCCACTTCAATTCGTTCGATGTGATCGAGCTGCTTCCGAAGGCAAAGCTCCATCTTATCATCGGAACTTTCGATCAGCTCATCCCCCGCAAAATGCAGGATGAGTTCTGGGAAAGATTGCCTCGAGACGTTCGCGCAAGCCGGCTTCTTCTTGAAGGCGTTGAACACCGTATCCCGCTCTATGCTCCGAACGGCGCTGCACGATGGATCCACAGAATCGTTAGCGGCGATCCAGAAATCTCGAATGGCCGCACGTTCACATTGAATCCATGGATGCTCTCGTCTCAAAATGAGACGGAGGCTCGTTGAGGCTGAGCGAAGCGCTGACGCCTCTCGTATACTGAAACGGCGAGGTCATTCGATGCGACTTACGAAACTTCTCTTCGTTATCTCGATAGCGGCGGTACTCACCGCCTGCCAAACTCCCGCAGAGCGTTTCACAAAAGTGAAACCAGGCATGAGCAAAGACGAAGTTCTCGAAGCTGCCGGAAATCCGACCTTCTCACGTCGCTGGCAGAGCAAAGATCGTTGGATTTACACCTTCGACAATCGCTCGGCAGAGCGCGAAGTCCATTTTGAAAACGGAAAAGCCACCTACGTCGGCGGCACCGTCACTCCGCCAGTATCTGCAGCAGAGCAAGATCGTTTGAATTCATCAGGCGTCAAAGCGTGGGAATCTGAACTCGTCAAAGAAACGTTGGCACCAGCGCCACCGGAACCCGAGGCGGTCGTTCCAGCACCCCGCAAACCGAAGTACGAAGAGATCAATTAAATCCACCTCGTCCGGACGAGGTAGTGGAGTGGTGGGT
>DATLHP010000008.1:0-4230 GCA_035539835.1 Bdellovibrionales bacterium | reverse complement strand
CATCTTCTCCGAAAGCCAAGAGCGGGGATTACATCGATAGCATTGAGCTCGATGAGCCGCCGCCACCACCAAAGGCTAGCGAAAAAACGGCAGAGCCTGCGCCTGTCGTTGCAAAATCGGTTTCAAAACCAAAACGAATCGCAAAGCGGTTTTCGCGACTTCAATGGGATACTGGAATTACGATTTGGACTGAAAAAACTCATCTTGTTTCACCAGCCGGAAAAGAGTTTCCGGTCATATCGAATGGTACCGGTTTGTTGATCGGTGCGGATTTGCGTCGTGGCGGTTTGAACTGGGGTTGGATTTATCAGTTCGGCTTGATTTACGCGACCATCAATAGTCAGGCGCCACAAGGTGCCGGCATCACATATCAAAAAGGTCGCGATGCCGTTTACGGAGCGCAAGGTGGCGCCGGAGCTTATTATCGAATTCCAGGATCGCGTGTGGAATTTTCGCTTTTGGGTCAGGCGAAATATCGACAGGCAAACTACACGACGCCGGCAGGATATTCGTTCGGAAATGATTCGAGCATTATTGCGGGATTTGCCGAAGTCGACTTGATGATGCCGATCAATAAGTGGCTGACGATCTTTCAGCAATATTCGATGCCGTTGTGGGATAAGAGACTCGATTCGACGTGGGTGTTCGGAATCAGAATCTAAGATCTGACTGAAACCATATCCTTCTTGTAACATAATATTACTTATCAGAGATTCTAAACATACCTGAAAGACTTCAAGTATTTACACGAAGGCATTTTGCTTCGATACCCTATTTTCTGGCGTTTTAGCACCGTTAGCAAGGCCGGAAGTCTTTCTTCAAGAGCCTATTTCGCTTGGGATATATAGAGATCCTCGTACGACTTTTCTAGCTGCACGAGATCGTCGCGAAAACCGTCTCTGAAACGCTCCCATTGATCAGCTTTCACATCATCAATCAGGTCCAGTTGGTCTTCGACGAGGTCTTTTTGATGTTCGACCTTGGTGATTTCTCGCATTCGACGTTGAACAACATCTGGCGGTGGCGTTGATGTGGATGAAATTCCGGAGCCATCAATAACCCCGAGTTTTGAGTCTTTTTTGAGGGTTTTTAGGCCGCGTTCGACATTGTCGATGCGCGCATCCATGAGGTCTTCAAACCGTTCGCGATCAGAGAATTTGAATTTGTCGTAGTCGATCGTTGCCCCAGTCTGTGCGGAATTCTTAGAAACTTTGAGCTTCACATCTTCAGGCTGACTAACACCACGGTTGGCATCACAGGCGATGACCGTAAAGAAACAGCAGATCATCAATAGTAGGCGTGATTTCATTGATCCCTCCTGGACTATGAAAAAACGGGGAGCGCATACTCCCCGTTTTTACCTTCATTAGCGTGCTACGAGATCCAAACGAGCGACATCTTGTTCAAGTGATGCGAGTTTGTCTCTGAAGTCGCTGCGATACGATTCCCATTCTTCTGAACGAATACCGCGAGCCACGCCAGCTTGACCTTGGAGATCGCGTTGAGCTTGATCAACACGAGCCAATTGGTCTCTGAATTCTTCTGAATCCGTCGCCATGTCAGATGTTTGGCGAACATCATTCACCTTCATATCAATCAATGACAAACGAGCGTTCATGTCGGATTTGAATGCTGAACGATTATCGTAGCCATAACGACCGAAATTCAGATCTGCAATTGGCTGCGTGACATTGCGTGAAGTGAATTTTCTTTCGCGTGCGGCGGGATCAATAAAGACATTGTACGCTTCAAGGGCTGCGATGTTTTTATCTTTACCAGTGATTGTCGTGCTGCCGATTTGAATTGGGGTTCGACTGCCCGGTTCTTGATAGAACGGATTCAGTGCCGAGTGCCTCAATGAGCGTTCAAGCTCATCGGTACTCACCGATTCAGTTCCGACGATCATCGTATCTTCTTCCATCGTTGCGCCAGAAGCAGTGTCTTCTTCTAGAAGTTCTTCTTCATCTTCGATTGCGCCATAAGTATCGACGTCTTCGGCTTCTTCGATCACAACGTCAGGCTCTGATGTGGTGCTTTCTATTGTGTCTTCTGTTGTGTCTTCTTCGATCACCGTTTCATCCGTTACGACAGCACCGAGCGCAGGCGCTGGCTCCTCTTTGGATGCACTATCCTCTACTTTTTCAGGAGCGACTGGCTCTGATTCTGCAACCTCAGAAGAAGTCGAATCTGATGTCATTGCTGAAGATGACGACTCCGACTCGTCAACGGCAGCTGGAGCCGGTGGCGGAACAGCTGCCACCGGTGGCGCTGATTCTGTTGTTGATGACGTTGTCGATGTATCCATTGCCGTTGACTGCGATGGAGCAGCCGTCGTGGAGGTGTCTGCCGTATCTACGGCTGACTTATCTCTATTACATCCGACCGACAAAGACGCGCACGCCAGTGCCGCCAAAGCCAGTCTCGAAAGATTCCTCGAATTATTCATACACATTCTCCTTGAATGATTTTTTGCCCAGAAACTTTCAAGCGCGTGCTGACTATATCTGCGGCGATACGCAGCGCTTGTTCGCGAGAGTATTCGTTTAAGGCCTCAAGACGATGCGCAATTCTAAGAACCCGCTCCCGGAGTAGACCTCCGGAAGCGAGAATTCTCTGCACCGTCTCGCGACTTGGCAGCGACATGATCAAACATCCTCGCGACGATTGACATCTGAATCGCGACGGTTCGAATCAACATCTCTACCGAACTCTTCGAGTTCACGATCGGCACGGTCTTTCGCATAGCCATATTTCTGCTGTAGCCAACCGACCAATTCGTCTTTTTTTCCACCGATTTTTTCGAAATCAGAATCGGTCATTTCCGCCCAGCGACTGCGAGCCTGACCGCGCATCTCTTTCCATTTTCCCTGAATTTGATCCCAGTTCATGACTGACCTCCTTGTCAAAATCCAGTTAGCGTTGAGCCTGCCGCTTGCATGACTCGTCACGAAAATTCTATGCCCTAGGCGAGCTTCGAAATTCACAACGCTTTCAAGAAATTGCTGCGATTAGAAAACCCTAGGGAAAATCCGCCCCATCGAAAGCGACATTTTTCGAATAGGTTTTAGCCACGTCTCGTTTTCGACTCATTAAAGGTTCAGTGAAGCGATTCATGCTGAGACGGAAATGGCAACGCGGTGGCCTGGCGCGGTTAACTTTGTTTCTCAGACATTCCGATAAGTCAGGACGAAGGTTTGATCACAATCGGATCAATATGAGAATACGGTTTCCGATCCGTTATAAATTCTTAGCCGTCACCACGCTGTTGCTCGTCTTCAGCGTCGTCGCCTATTTGTTTTTGGCGTCACATATTTTTCGTCGCGACAAAATCGAACTCGTGTTTGAGCTCAATCGAAGCGCCGTGACAGGTGTAGCGTCCGAAGTGAACACGATGTTCAACGGCGTATCCGACAAGATGCGCTTGGCCGCAATTCTCACACAAAGCCCATCATCGGAAGCGATGCTCAAAGACGTCTTTGATTCAGATTCTGAAGTGGTATTTCTAGCGGCCAGCTACAGCTTCAAAGATCTGGAGCAAACTCTGTATAGCGACCATAAATTCAGCGAGACCTATTCGTTGAATGACGCCTTTTTCAAAGAAACTCTCTCGAAACAAAGACCGATTCCTTTTGCTGAGGTTCAAACCGAGGGTGAGGCCATTTGGAATGCAACTGTTCCCAATGGGCCGCCTCTGATCGGATTTGCAAAAGGTGTTTCTTCGATCCATAAAACGTCGGGATCGGCACCACCAAGCTTTGCCATGATCGCCTTTGTACGCGCCGATCGTCTTGCCAACTGGTTCGGAAAGAACAACATCAACGAGGTCTTCGCCGTCAATCGCAAGGGTCAGATTCTTGTTCATGCAAATGAGTCGGAGATTGCGAAAGCCGGAATTGTCGATTCAAATCCACTCTTCAAAGCGGCTCAAGCAAACGGACTTCGCACAGGTGTATTGAGCTTCAATGATGGAAAAGATCAATACTTAGGGGCGCATTCAGCTGGCTACAACGGTCACATTGTTGTTCTCTCTCAAATCAATGGAAGTTACGCATTTTCTGCGGTCGATCGCCTGATTCAGCGCTCGCTTGTCTTTGCAATGATCGCCATCACTCTCGCCTTCTTGGCTGCGATCTTTTTTTCGCGAAGCCTGACTAGACCTATTCAAGCTTTGGTTGAAGCAATGAATCGCGCGTCGAAGGGTGAATTGACGACGTCGATCAGTGTCGGCAC
>DATLHP010000007.1:0-12609 GCA_035539835.1 Bdellovibrionales bacterium | reverse complement strand
GCGGTCGATTTTGGCGCAAAAGTGACTGATATCTAAAACTTAGCGCATCGAGAGCCGAAAAGTTCTTAAGTCTATGTGGAAGTGGCTGCGCCTCTGTCTCATTTTGAGTTCGATCTTCGCGCTGACGGCATGTCTCGGCGGCGCAGAAGAAGACGATGGATCGGATGATACCACCGAAGGATATTCCATCGGCGGAACCATTGCCGGTCTGAGCGGTACTGCTTTGCTTAAGCTCAATAACAAGAGCGCTCTCTACTTCGATAAAGACGGCAAATTTGAATTCGCATTGAAGATCGATAGCGGCGTTGCGTACGAAGTTACGATCGCTGCACCCACCGGCCAAATCTGTACGGTAGTGAATGGCTCCGGTACTGCAACGAATAATGTTTCCGATGTTGCCGTGGTTTGTGCGGCGACTTCGAAGTCGGTCGGCGGAACTATTTCTGGCTTAACAGGAACCGTTGTTCTTCAAACGAGCGCTGGCGAGAAAAAGTCGGTTGCCGCCAACGGCGCATACACATTCAGCCAAGAGTTCGCAAAAGGCTCAACCTACGCAGTCAGTGTTTTTGCTGATCCATTTGGTCAAACCTGCACCGTTGCAAATCCAAGCGGAACAATCGCTGCAGTGAATGTGACCAACGTGAATGTCACGTGCGTAACGATTCCAACGTATTCGATCGGCGGGTCGGTGAGCGGTCTCACCGGAACATTGATAGTGAAGAACAACGGCAAAGATCCGCTCACTGTTAACGCCAATGGATCGTTCACATTCGCAACTGAAATCAATTCGAGTACGGTGTACTCAGTTACAATAGCAACTCAGCCGACCGGCCAAACGTGTGTGCTCAGCTCAGCGAGCGGAACCGCGATTGCTGATGTCACCACTGTCGGTGTCGTCTGTACGACGAACCAATACAACATCGGTGGAACAGTCAGTGGATTAAGTGGAACTCTGGTTCTACAAAACAACGGTGGAGACGATAAGTCAGTCACTACCAACGGCACCTTTAAGTTCACGACCAAACTCACGCACGGTACCACTTATGCCGCGACCATTCTCACACAGCCAACAGGTCACACATGTGTTCTGACAAACGGAACGGGTACTGCGACAACAAACGTAACCACGATCTCGGTTGTCTGTACGAAGATTAAGTACTCTGTCAGCGGAACCGTGACGGGCTTAAGCGGCGGAAGCCTTGTTTTGAAAAACAATAATACGAACGCAACAACCGTAAACGCCGACGGCCCGTTCTCGTTTTCAACGACGATTGCGTACGGCAGTGTTTACAAGGTCACGGTTTCATCAAAGCCATCCACTCAGATCTGTAACGTCGCAAACGGCCAAGCGACCATGGGCGCAGCCAACGTTACCAATGTGACTGTGACGTGCGCGGCAATTCCGTCATACACAGTTGGCGGAACCGTCACAGGTCTGACTGGAACCCTCGTTCTTCGCAACAACGGCGGCGATAATCTGACCATCAACGCTGACGGAAACTTCGAGTTTGCCACCGAAATTCAAGCCGCAAGCGCTTACGCGGCGACTGTCTTCACGCAGCCAACGGGTCAAACCTGCACGATCACTAATGGCTCCGGAACTGTTCTTACAAGCGCCGTCACGGACATCGAAGTCGCCTGCACAACAAAAACATACACCATCGGCGGAACCGTCACCGGCCTCTCGTCGGGATCATTCGTTCTTCAAAATTCTGGCGGTGATGACGAAACGGTTTCAGCCAACGGCTCTTACACATTCGCGACACAGGTTGATCACGGCACAGCGTACACTGTCGCCATTTCTGAGGAAGCCACCGGATTCACATGCGTTGTTTCGAACGGAACAGGCACGGCAACCGCCAATGTCACCAACGTGAACGTCGCATGCTCAGTGGCAACATACGAAATTGGTGGAACCGTCAGCGGATTGAACGGCGGAACGCTCACGATCAAAAACAATGGCGGAAACAGCACGGCGATTTCAAGCGACGGCGCGTACACATTTAGCACGAAGGTCCAACACGCGGGAGCTTATGCGGTCACGGTGTCATCGAATCCAAGTGGCCAGCATTGCACGGTCAGTAACGGAAGCGGCAGCGTGAACGGTGCTGATGTTACGGATGTCGATATCGCGTGCGCAGATCCGTCGTGGAAGACGCCAGCCGACGCGAGCGACAACATTAGCGTCGACGGAGAAGATGCTTCGGGCCGCGCACGTGTTGTCACAGACGAAGATGGAAACGAGATCATCGCGTGGCTTCAAAGCGACGGCAGCAGTGTTCAGCTCTTCAAGAGTGAATTTAGAAATGGCGTGTGGTCACATCCGTCATCAATCACCGACAATATTTCTCCGAACGTCGAAGACGTTCTCGATTTCGACCTTGCGATGGATGACAACGGAAATGCGATCATCGTTTGGACGCAGTCAAATGGAACAAACGTTCGCGTCTACAAGAGCGAGTACCGAAGTGGCGCTTGGACTCATCCATCAAGCCTCTCAAGCACTGTTGATTCGAACGCATATAATGCGAGTTCTCCACGCGTTGCCATGGGTAACAACAGTCGCGCGGTGATCGTCTGGAGTCAGCTCTCGGCTTCGGTTCCTCGCGTGTACAAGCGCGAGTACATTTCTTCGAGCTGGAACACGGCCGTGGATGTGGCCTCAGGCATCGCTGCGGGCGGAGTGAAGCCACGAGTCGCCATGAATGACAGTGGCCATACGGTGATTGCGTTCACCGATGGAACCAACGTCTTTGCGGCAGAGTATCGCGGCTCAAGCTGGGCATTGCCATCCAGTGGTGATGCATTGTCGGCGAACACGACGAGTACTGCGGCCGGAGCCTTTTTGGATGTCGGTATCGACAACTCCGGAGAGACGCTGGTCGGATGGACACAAGATGACGGCGGCGGAACTGAGCAGCTTTTCATGGCGGAATACCGTTCGAGCACTTGGACAATTCCGGCCGATGCAAACGCAGCCTTGAGCTTCGTCAGCGCCGGTCCACAAACAGTCACCGGCGCCGATCTCGCGGTTAGTGCGGGCGGCGATGCCATCATCGTTTGGTCGCAGGCGTGGAGTGGTGGAGAGGTCTTTGCTGCCGAATACCGAAGCGGTTCATGGAGCCTTCCGGGGGACAACACGAGTGTATTCGGAATTGCGACAGGCAGTGCTGTTTCTCCAGCAGCTGCGATGAATGCGGCCGGTGACTCAGTGGTGACGTGGCTTCAAAACGATGGCTCGAACATGGCCGTCTTAAAGGCGACGTATTCAGGCGGTTCTTGGACACATCCAGGTGATGCAACAGAGAATCTGAGTGTTGATGGTCAGTCAGTGACGTCGTTGCCTGATGCTGCCGTCGGAGTGGATCAAGCGGGCATCGTGTGGATTGATTCAGATGGGGCGAACCAACAAGTCTTCTCAAGCCAGTACTGGTAACGAGCGCACAAATAAAAAAAGCCGACCACTAGGATCGGCTTTTCGAGTGTTGGAGGACCGCAGCAAAGCGAGGACTCCAACGAAACGCCAGAGGCGTTTCAAAACTAACAGACTACCAACGGTTGTTGCGGAATCCGCCGCCGCCGCCACCACCGCCGCGTCCGCCGCGATCTTCGCGTGGAGCTTGTGGTTTTGCTTCAGCAACCGTCATTGCGCGACCTTCCCAGTCAGCGCCGTTGAATTTCGAAATAGCAGCTTGTGCTTCTTCATCGTTCGACATTTCGACGAAGCCGAAACCTTTGCTGCGGCCGCTTTCGCGATCCATGATGATTTTCGCTGATTCAACAGTTCCGCATTCTGCGAATGCATCTGCAAGAGTTTGATCGTTTGCAGAATAAGGAAGGTTACCAATGTACAGTTTCTTACCCATGAGGCCTCCAAAGGCTAGGGAGCCACTTCAGAGGACGTAGGGCGGGATGCCCTGAGGACATGAAGAGCTAATGAACTTAAAACGGAGCCTAGCATACGCATTCGGCAAAGGAAGCAGGCTTTTAGAGTTTGTTAGAATTACGCCAAATTGGCTCAGGAGGCTGCTGACGTCGCATATATGCGAATTGAAGCTGTAAATGTTGAGGTTTAGACAAACGAAGAACTGCACCAAAGTCGTTTACCCAATCTGCTAGACCTTCGAAGTGACTTTGACCGCGACCCATTGTTAGCGCTCTCCGGCCCCCCTTAAACTTAAGGAATGAAACAACATCTTGTTTTTCTTCTTTTGTGTCTCATGGGTTTACCTGCGTTCGCGGCCGGGCAGGCGCGAGTCATCAAAACGAAAGGCTACCAAGCCATCGTTCAATTTCCTGAAGGCGAAAAACCTCAAGTCGGACAAGTGATAGATCTGAACGCCGACGACGGCCCTGGCGATGCGGGTGGCCCGATCGGAACTGGCGCGCGCGCGCACAGTCTTCAAGTGCAAGGCGAACTCGGAATTCTTTCGCGAGCGAAGAGTGGAAATGGAGCCGACGAAAACGAAACGGTCACGAGAATCTCCGTGAGCGGTCGTTACGGTTGGAATTTTGTAGATTTCGAAGCGGGGCCGCTCGGCTCATTCTCGATGGAGTCAGCAGAGACCAACACAACGGTGTTTGCTGTTGGTGGATTCTTCGACTGGAATCTTGTGCCGAATCGACCAGGAACGGTTTTCGTCTACGGTGCGGGCGGATACGGAACTTTCGGACAAGAATCAACAAGCGGAAGCGGAAGTTCGAGTTCCTCGTTCACTCGAATGGAATTCTTTGGTGGTGGAAACATGAAGTGGTTCGGACTCAGTGACTCTGTTGCCGTCCGTGTTGATGCCGGAATCGGCTATAGCCGTAGTGGCAATACCCAGACGATCACCGAAATGGGATTCAGAACTCTCGGTGGTCTTGCGTTCTATTTCTAATCGTTTGAATTTCTAAAATTCGAATTTGCTCTTGAGGCGGCGAAGAAGTGATTCAGGCAAGAATCGCTCGGCCGCCTCGATCGCTTTGGCTTCAATCGCAATTAGGTTTTCTTGAATCGCCATCAAGCGGGAATCACGCGACGGATCCAATGCAAAAAGAGCATCGAATGCGATCTCGTCGTTCATGACGGCGCCATGCGCGCGCATATTTTTACGGCTACTGTGCCGTTGGCCCATAAAACTCCCGTTGAGTAAGCATGCTGCAGCTTAGCCTCTCCAGGCAAATGAATAGAGATACTGGCTATCTTCGAACTGTCGCCATTGACCGCCAGAAACGAGGTCATCCGTTTGGAATCTCTCGCCTTCTACGAATATTTTGGCGATCACGAGCTCAGCTTGGTTCTCTAACGAGACCGATTTGAAGCAGGCTTCTTTCGCGCTCCAAAGTTGAATTGGGGAAAGGGTGCTTCGATCAAGGGTGTGTAAAAGCTTTTTGTAGACCGCATCGCTGATCGCGCGGTCGCGAGGTTCGAGATCCACGCCGACCCCTTTACATTCATCCTCATCAGCCAGCCACACGAGTGCTGCATCGTCGGTGTGTGAAATCGAAAATCGAAATCCAGGGACGAGCAAGAGTGCTTGGTGCCCATCGAAGATCATCTCTTCGGGTGAAACATCGATGCGAAGCTGGGCGAAGGCTTTTTGCAGAGCGAGCCGGCCGAGGCGCCATTCAGTTTGTCGTTTCGGATTTGCAGACTTCAATTCGTCGGGAAGCGGCCATTCAGCGATGAGATCTGCATGCTCAGCGAGCGTCGTACGAACGACGGTGCCGAAGGGGAGCGAAATTAGAGATTGGAAATTAGAGGAATTTTTCACTACACCTCACAGGCCTCAAAACGAGCCCATCTAATTTCCAATGTCTAATTTCTAATCTCTATTTTTCACGAAGTGAAAAATTGGCGGAGCAGGGGGGATTTGAACCCCCGGTACGGGTTTACCCCGTACGACAGTTTAGCAAACTGTTGGTTTAAGCCACTCACCCACTGCTCCAAACTGAACCTGCACACTGCCATACCGTGAACTTCGAGGCAATCCCGGATCTGGATCAGTAATTCTCGGGGAAAAGCTGGCGCTCTACGGTCTCAATCACCGTATGAATGATTTTAATGTGCATCTCTTGGATGCGGTCTGACGTTTGCGCCGGAATCACAATGGCAAGATCGGCCATGCTTTTGAGTTTTCCGCCGTCGCGGCCCAAAAGGGCGACCGTTTTGATGCCCATGTCTTTCGCGGCTTGGAAGGCTCGAATCACATTCTCAGAATTTCCGCTCGTAGAAAGGCCCACGAGCATGTCGCCTTTGCGGGCCATTCCGATCAGCTGACGCGAGAAGATCTCGTTAAAGCCATAGTCGTTCGAAACACAGGTAACATGGCTTGCATCGCCCAAAGCGAGGGCGCCAAGAGGCGCGCGGTCCTTGCGATAGCGGCCGGTGAACTCTTCGGCGAAATGCATCGCATCACAATGGCTACCACCATTGCCGCAAGTGAAGAGCTTTCCGCCCGACTTGAACATGTCCGTGAGCATTTTCGAGAACTGATTGCAGCGCTCAATTTGAGCGGCATCGTTCACGAAGGCTGTGACGGTTTGTTGGGCTTCTGTGAGGGCTGACTTCCAGACGTCGCCGGTCGACATGTTTGCCACTTTACTCTCCAAGATCTTGGGTGAAGTGTTTTCTATCTCATGAAATGACTGCTTAAAGAACCCCCCTACAAGGCGAATTATGCAGGTATTAATCAGTGGATGCTTGATTTCCCTCGCTCGAAAGCCTACAAAAACAAGCTCTCTTGACGTGCGCCGGTAGCTCAGCTGGATAGAGTACTAGACTACGAATCTAGTGGTCGGAGGTTCGACTCCTTCCCGGCGCGCCATTTTCCCCTCCTCTGTTGTCCTTTTTGGCGGAGGCTCTTTTGAGAGTTTACCTAAAAGTTTTCATTCTGATTCTGGCTCTTATGGGCGTTGTCTTTGCGATCAAGCACGTCAGTCCCGATTCCGTTTCGCGAGCCCTCATGGCTTTTGGCGTAGAGCCAGGGGCTGATGGTACGGGAGGCTTAATGGCGGCGGGCCGACCGCTTCAGCCTGGCGAAGAGCGCATGAGCATTTGCCCGAATCGCGTGCGGGCGATCATCTTCCACGGTGGCGGCCATCAAATCGAAGAAAAAGACCGAAAGTGGATCGCGGACGATCGTGAGCTTGCGTACATGCAGGTCGAAAAATGGTTGAGCCTTCATTGTCAGATCGTCATTCGCTGGGTCGATGGTGGCAGCTATGGCGCATTGTCTTCGACGGAGCCGATCGAAATCAGATACATCGATGGTAAGTCAGCCGAATTTATCCGAGAGGGCGGAGGCGGACATCATTTCTCAGTCGGAGATCGTCGATTTGAGTCACAAGACTTTGCCGATGCTCTCGACGAACTGAAGCAAATCGCGCAGTTCAAATAAGTCTCAGCTATCCAAAACCAATCTGAAACCGCACTGATTTGACGGTGCGTACTTGGGTTTTTAGCCTGAAGGTGGATTCTTCTATCGAGAGGAGCACTCGATGCGATTCGCATTCAAGCCTCTTCCGTTCTTTCTTTTTACGGTGATCGCTTTTTTGGCCTATTGCGGACCTCGCGCATACGCGCAGACAACACCGGTACCAGGCTATTACTCCACGGCGTACACGGGCGAAGACACCATCAATCTGTGCCCATCAGCAGTTCGGTCGATTCAATTTGCTGACGGCTCTAGGATTGAATTGCAAACCGGAACGGGTGGTCGTCAGTGGGTGGCAACGAAGCCCGGCGCTTTGACGAATGTGAATGGGCAGGTTGTTCGAGAGAACGCATTTGTTCGTGAACTTTCGAACTCGACAGTGGATTCCTGGTTTGCGCAGAACTGTCGGTTCGCCCTCCGTTGGGCGGATGACTACAACAACCCAGGCACACCCATCGATACGATTCAGATTCAGTATTTTAACGGGAACAGTGCTCAGCTCGATCAAAGCGAACGATCAAATTTTTCGGGATATGGCCGAAAGTTCGTTTCAGACGACTTTGCCGACGCCATTCAAGACCTCAAGCGCATCGCGCAATTCCAATAAGTCGCTGAGTCATCTTGACGACAGGCGCAGTAATCCCGTAGTTTAACCCTTCTTCTTACCGTGTTCGGGGGTAGCTCAGCGGTAGAGCAGGCGGCTGTTAACCGCCTGGTCGGGGGTTCGATTCCCTCCTCCCGAGCCATTTTTTTGCATCAGCAAAAATTCTTGAACCCAGACCTATTTCAGTTTCTGAAACACTCTGTTTACGGATCGTTGATCCGTCACATCTTGTGTGAAAACCTCAATACGTTGGGGGTCAGATGAAGTTCGTTTTGGTTGCTATCGTTATTTTGGGTACTTTCACCGCTCAGGCACAAACAGCAAAAAAGCAAAAGAGCACCGAGACGCAAGAGGTTTCACAACCGGTTGAGGCACCGAAGGCTGATTCGACACCGACATCCGCTTCTGCTGACAGCGCCCTGGCTTTCTATCGACCGAGCGAATTCAATCGAAACGGTAAGACCATTCAACTCAATGTCATCTTGTTCGGAGTGGGACCAAGCATCACTAGTACCTCGGGGCTTCAAGCGGGTTTCTTTATTAATCGTAATATGATGCTTCTACTCGAAGGCACGACGGGACGATTGGAATCGAGCATCCGTGCATCGAGTCTTGATTCCAGCCTTGATCTTCGAAGCACGTCATTCGGACTTCACTTCAAACACTATCTCGGTAATTCATTTTACTATCGCATTGGTGGCGACTACCGACACATCGAATACGAAAACAAGTTTTCTTGGGATGATGTCGGTGACAAAGAGAAGTTCAAAGGTCGTTCGTTCGTTGCTAATCTCCAGATTGGTAACCAATGGCAGTGGGACAACTTCACGTTGGGCTGCGACTGGATTGGATATGTGGCACCACTTTCGTCATCGATTTATGATGAGAAATTCGAAGGCGATACGAGCGCCTATGACATTCGAAACGCTCGTGAGGATCAGGACATTCTCGTAAAAAACAGCCACATAACGGTTCTTCGTTTCTATCTCGGCGCTTCGTTCTAATAGACGGTTTTAAAATCTTTCTTCATCGATACGACGATCCAGCCCTCTCGTTTGGCTGCATCCAAAGCCTCTTCCAGGTGTCCGACCCTGGACTCCTTGTCGTAGGCGTACTCTCGTTGAGAGTCGTCGTGATGCAGAATCAAACCGAGTCGTGGACCTTTTGACTCGGTCGTGAACTTCAGCATTTCGAAATCGCCGTCCGAGTTTCCGAAAGCCAAAATAGGTCGGCGTCCGATCTCGCGTTGAATGTGAACGGGCTTTCCGATTTTATCGTCCACGGGCGGAACAAGTTCTGCTTTGCGAAGAAGCTCAGGTGTTTTTCCGTCCGACTTGTATTCGTATTGCAGATTCGAGCCGATCACGTTTTCTTTTGGAACTCCGTACACGGGTTCCGAGAATGCGCGAACGAATTCGACACCGCCACCTGTGACGATGAAAACTTTGAAGTCGTTCTTTTGCAGATAGCGAATCAGCTCAACCATCGGTTGATAGACCATGTCGGTGTAGTTCATTTTCTTTTGCGGATGCTTTTGGTTCTTAAAAAACTCATCGACGTCTTTTTCGAACTGCTCTTCCGTCATCCCGGCGTGAGTCACGGCCACCAGCTTCGCGATGTCGCCTTCTTTCATGGACTTCAGAGTCTTTTCGTCATGCTCTAAGATTGCTTTGAAGGGTTGCTCGGTTTTCCATTCGGGATGTTTGGGTGCGAGCTCTTTCACTCGATTCAACGTAAAGAGCAGCTGTGTGTACAAAGGTTGCTCTGTCCAAAGGGTTCCATCGTTGTCGAAGACGGCGACTCGATCTTCGGGTGTGACGTACTTTTTACTCTCTGGGTCTGTGACGTCACGAACGAATGTCATCAGAGTTTTCTTTGCCGTCTGGTCTTGCCATAACACCAAAGGATCTGCGGTCGAGCTTTTGGTTTTTGTTTCTGCATGAATCATTGTTGAAAGCATCAGTCCTCCCAAAAAAACGATCACAGCGTGTTTGGGTGTGTTCATTCTTGTCTCCGCTAGAAGAACGAAATAAAAAGCCGGAGCTTAACCTCCGGCTTTTTATTTCGTGAATTGAGTTCATGTGACTAGAATGCGAACGAAACGCCGCCGAGGGCTTGGTATCCGTTGAAATCGAAATCGAAGTTTTCGCGTGTCAGAAGCTGCATGTAGTTACCTTCGAGAATCAACGACACCCTGTTCGAGCCGAGTGGGATCGCGCCACCGATACCAGCTTGTGCCATCAAGTCGACTTCATCACCGAAATCGTCGTTGCTAGTGAGCGGAGCGACACCCGCAGTCACGTAGATCGTCGAACTAGGGTTTCCTGAGAAGTTGACCTTCGCAAGGAACGGAACAGACCAGTAGTCGAGCTCTTTTACGGTATCAGTTCGACGGTTGATGATGTCGGCATCAGTGTCTGTGTACATTGCACCAGTCACGAGTGTCAGCCAGCGTGAGCCGAACTCCATTTGTAGACCGTAGGCGCCGCCGGAACCTTCTTCATCGAATCCAGCAATGCTCTCTTGTTGGTCGACTCCTGTCGCACCAGCAAGTGGACGAAGACGGAAGACCGGTACGCGAGGAGCTTCAACCTTTGGCGCTTCTGCCGCGACGACAGCACCGGCAGGAGCCGGCAAGACTTCAACGTTCTGCTCGACTTTGCCTTCTTCATTCTTTGCGCCGTCTTTTGACTCTTCATCCTCTGACGTTGCACCCGATTCTGATTTCTCGAGATCTTTGTCAGTTTTCAGGCCAGTGTCTTCCGTTTGAGGAGCTGGAATAATTTCGGTGGTCGTTGAGCTTCGTGTCGATTCTTCGTCTGGCGAAGACAGATACTCTCTCGTTGTTGTGCTCTTAACCGTTCCATTTGTTGGAACCGTGGTCGTTTGAGTGGTCGAACGTTGAATGACCTGCTCGTCTGCAGGTGGTGCTTGCACCAAGGGGTCTGATACCGAAGGCGGAGACGTGTAAGTCGTATCCGGTGGCATTCCAGAGCCATCGGCTAAGCCGTGAACACCCCAGATCAGAACTGTTGTTGATGCAAAAGTGGATAGCAAACTTAAGCGTTTCATAATCTCTCCTCTCTACGGCCAGCGGCGCGGTAGACATCGCAAACTGTAGCAAGTGCGAATTAGTGAAATTCGGCTGTGATCGAAACTTAAAGCCGATGTTGTTTGTTGCTAAGTGAAAGCGAGTAAGGAAGTCTCAAGTGAGACGTCTTTGATCGTTTTTGGGGAGGGGATCGATGCGTTCGACTGTCCTTTTATGCTTCGTTGTTTTTTGGTCAGGGGCAGTTTTCGCCACAGATTGGTCCCAACCACCACTTCTTTGCATCGAAGAAGTCGTCCCTCGAGTTCCTGACCGTCCTTGTCTTGATCTGAGCAAAGTGGCGGAGCCGTCCAAAGACTTCCCAGCCGACATTTCAGAAGCCGATCGCAAATACTGGACATCTCAGAAATTCGGCCTTGGATATTGCCGCTCTCTCGAGGTGTTGCGTCGTGAAGAGAGAACACCTGGAAGTCAGAAACCAAGTCTCGTTGAGCTTTCCTGGATGCGCGCGATCGCCGTGAACAACTACGACACAAAGGTTGCTGCAATTTACGAGGCGGCTCTGAAATACAAAATGCCTCCGCACGTTTTAACCGGCGCTTTATACCAAGAAAGCATTTTTGCTGAGCTCGGAGTGGCTAACGACGGCGGAAATTTTTCTTGCGGCGTTGCTCAAATCAATCTGACCGAGTGGTGCAACTGGGCGAACAAGCAATCTGCTGCAAAGAAAGCAGAGATGGGATGGCCTGCGAAGGTCGCTTGTTCCGAAGTTCCATCAGCGCTGATCAAGCCCTTCTATCAAATCGCGCTCTCTCGACTCAACGGTTTGCCAGAGTATCGTCTTCAGCCCGAACATTTCGAAGACATCCCGTTTGATCAAGTGAGTGCTGATATCTCAGGAACCTTTGAGCAAAAGCAGATTCGATATCAGGCTGCGCGTTCATTTTTGGATCACTGTGGATCTCTAGTTGATGCAATCACGGCAAAGGCCAATGAACTGAGTGTTCTGTATACGGGTTTCGTTCCGAAGGGCCTGAAAGATTCAGAACGCTACATGGTCGGAGAAAAATTTGGTCGGCAATGCCTTCAAGAATCTTCGAGTGGCACATACCCGCTTCACACTGGATGGATGCTCGCTGTTGGTTCGTACAACGCCGGTCCTCGTGCAGTTGATATCATGGCTGCCGGAAAGAATTGGACTCGCGCCGATGTGGCGCAAGCATCGACGTTCGCCGGCTTTAATCCGAAGGAACTCGTTTCAGCGATCTACAAAGCGGGCACATACAACAAAGAGATCGACGCTGTAGAAATGAACGATCTTTCTGGAAAACCAATTCGCGTGAAGTGGATGAAGATGTGCGTGCTTCAACGACACATTGCTCGCGTCGTCCAGCATGTGACCCAGCCGGGGGTGCCGGTGCTAGCCGATACGCTTGAGGGATCACTCGGGTGTAACGTAATTCCTAATGAGCGCTAACTACTTGAGGACCAGAACTTGTTGCGCTGGACCCCGAAAATAGAATCCTGACTCTGAAATC
>DATLHP010000006.1:0-7013 GCA_035539835.1 Bdellovibrionales bacterium | reverse complement strand
CGTCGGTCGTGATTTGATTTGCAAACGATTTGCAGCACGCTCCACAGCCTGAACCGCAGCTCACGTTAGTGACAGGGTTCGCATTCATTTCAGCTTCCATCAAATCGTGCGATCGTTGTGCGCGAGCTGCTGGTGTTGGCTGATTGCCGAGATCAGCGATGTATGCGCGAAAGAGTTGCATCGTTTCATTCATCAATGCATCGAATTGATTGAGCGGGAGCTCTCGGCGAAGGGCCATGAGTTTGAATTTGAATTGCGGTGTGAACTTTCCAAACCAGTTCAGAATGTGTTCGAAACTGAATTGAGTCGTCGAGGTCGGGGGAGTCGGGTTCATCAACGAGCCGCGCTTTCATCGAAAAAGAGATGAAAGCCTATCGGCGCAAAGCCTATGCTCTTAAGGAAAACTCACATGGTCGATCAGATTTTAATAGTTAGTGCGGTTGGGCCTGGATGAGGACGTAAGGCGCGACAATCGTGAAACGAAATAAGATCGATGAGTTCTCTTCCCAGATCTTTATTTGTTTCTCGGTTGGGCGTGCGAGTTGCTCTGATTCGAGCCAGTCTTTGATGCTTTTTACATCATCGTCAGAGACTTTGCGTCCGACTTCACCAAGATCGAGGTCTTCTGAAACGACAAAAACCGCACCTCTTTCGAAGTGCGGCTTCAGGTCGGCCCACGGGCCAGTTAGGATTTCGCTCTGAAAATCCTTATCACTGCTCACGGAGGGTCGAGTTACCAAGGTCGAGGGCCATCGCGATCGCAAGCTTAGAGAACATCGCCGAGTGGCGGAAGTTCGAGTTTGCGTCGATGACGTCTTTTGCAGTGTGAAGGTTGTGGTTCATACCGTTGAAAGTCGCCTCAAACGGCATAACCGCTGGGTAACCTTGGCGGTTCCAAGAAGCGTGATCCGAGCAACCGTAACCGCACTTGTCGTTGACGATACGAGCCTTCGTGTAGATGCCGTTGATGTTCTCAACGTATGAACGAAGCCATGCGCTCGTGAAGTCTGTCATCGAGCCAAGTGTGAATTCGCCGTCGCCAGGGAAGAGAGTCATGTCGAGCTGAAGAACAGCGACGACATCTTTTTTCTCTGCTTTGTATGTGCGAGCGATTTCAGCCGAACCAAGAAGTCCGCCTTCTTCACCTGCATACCAGAAGAACTCGATCGTGCGCTCAGGGCGAGCCTGTTGCGAAATGATGCGAAGTGCTTCGAGGATGTTCGACGAACCAGATGCGTTGTCGTCAGCGCCCGGTGCGCGCTTATCGCCCATCCAGCTCTGGTTGATCGAATCCAAGTGACCACCCATAACGACGATTTCGTTTGGACGAGTCGAACCTTCGATGCGTGCACGGATCGATTTTTGACGGATGCCTGTGTGGTTCACGAATTCAACAGTCACACCAAGTGGTGAGTTTTTAACTGTTTCTTCGATGCGCGTTTTGAGTGCGTCAACAGCCGTGTTTGGAGATGCGCCGTTGTAAGTGCGGTCGTTGTACGACGACATGAATTGAACTGTTGCACGAAGATTGTCTTCAGAGACGTCGTCGACGGCTTTCTGAATTTCAGACTTCGGCTCAACCATCGACATGAACTGCGATGAGTTTTCGAACTGGCGGTTTTTGAGTTCGCGCTCAGACAATTGTCCGAAAACGTGAGTCAGAACCGGGCTCATCGGCTCAAGATCTGCCGAATAAGGAAGCGCTTCGAAACCACCACAGCGTCCAGCTTCGTGGTTGAGTGCCGAGAGTGCCTCTTGCTGTGTTTGCGAAAGCTTCGCGTATCCGACGTTCGTCTCTTCGTGAGTCGCGAGAACTTCGGCGCCGATCTTTCTTAGCGAGTCCACATCAGCAAGAACCGGTGTTACCGCCGGTGCTGATGGAGTTGTTAGTGCTGTCGCATTGGCTGCGACAAATGTCAGAGCCGCAACGGCTGCTGCACGTAGTGCTTCATTCGTCCTTGATGAAACCATAGATCCCCCCATTGAGCGTTAGCCCCGACCTAGTCGACCATAATTTGAACTCGACGCCAAGAACTCTTAACCCAAATAAGAGAATAAAATCCGCGCACTATCAGAGAATGTTGGGGGGAGTATAAGGGAGGACGGATGAACGAAAAGCCTAGTATTGGGCCTACGCGCCCGAAGGCGCGCGATGGTACTCAAGATGAGCCGTGTCCAATCGTGGCAAATTTTTATGGTCAGAGTACAGAGCCGGTTCCGGAATTTATCAACGACGTTGCTCCGCCAAATCGGATCGAATCCGCCGAAAGTTTTCCGACGGATTTAGTAGAGGAACGAAAGTACTCGTTTAGATTTTCAAATCGTCGCGGTGGCCGACGACCTTTGAAATATGACCCCACTTAACCGCGGCTTCTGGGCTCATCCAGCTGTCGCGATCGAGCGCCTTTTTGACTTCATCAGCAGAGCGACCGCACTCTTTTTGATAGAGTTCGATGATGCGATTTTTCGTGTCGATCAAGTCTTTAGCGTGGATCTCGATATCTGATACAGAGCCGCCCATGCCCGAAATTGAAGGTTGGTGAACCAAGAACTTCGAGTTCGGGAAAGCAAATCGGTGCTTAGGTTCTGCGCACAATGAAATGATCGAACCCATGCTCGCTGCGAGGCCTGTTACGACCGTGACAACCGTCGGACGGATAAAGCGGGCGCAATCAAAGATCGAAAAACCTGAGTGGACTTCGCCGCCAGGCGAGTTGATGAAAAGATAAATCGGATCTTTGTCATTGTGTCTTTCGAGAGCGAGGAGCTTCGAGTTGACCGCGTGAGCGAGTTTCGGATCGACCGCTGATGAAATCAAGATCGTGCGCGCTTCGAAAAGTTCGCGCTCGATTTGAGGGCCTGCCGAAGCTGGCTTTTCAGATTCTTTTTCTTTTTTTTCGTCGCCGCGATCAGTTTCTTTTGGGCTGAGGGTCTTGTTCACGAGAGTCATCCTCCTTGGGAATCCAGAATATGATGACTGATAACCAACGACTGCGCTACCTCGCAGTTCGGTAGTCCAGCGTCACAAAATAGGCGACTTTTCGGGTCAGTCGAGAAAGCGAGAGCGCTCTTCAGGTGTCGGAATTCGGCACGTCTCGAGTTTGCCGAACCAACGATAGCGATTGGTGGCGACGATTCGGTAGACGAAGTTTCTGAATGAGTTTGGAAAGCAGAGTCCAGCATGGCCAAGAAGGCGCCATATTCCGCCAACTTGAATCAGAGTGTTTAAGACGGCGGTTGAATGTTTGAGTTTCGTTCCATTCATGACGATGACGATCGAGTCTAGGTCGCTTCGCTCTGACTCTGTGAGAAGTTTGGCAGCTGTCGAGCCTTGAAGAGGGGCAAAGCGCAAGCGTCCATGACGATCGCGTTTCATCAGAAAATCCACGAGCCCGCTACAGAGCCCACAGTATCCATCAAAAAAGACGATCGTTTCTTTCGCCATGCTTACATCATACGCAATGAATGGCCTGTGGCGAGCAGAACTAAAATGATCGCGCCAAGGATGATGCGGTAGACCCCGAACACAAAGAAACCGCGGCGGGTCAGAAAGCCAACAAACGAGCGAATCGTTAGAATGCCGACAATGAACGAGACCACGTTACCGAAGGCGATCAGCGGAATTTGGCCGGGTTCGATGGTCTGATAAACCTTCAAGAGTTTGTAAGCAGAAGCAGCGCTGAGTGTTGGAACCGCTAAGAAAAACGAAAATTCCGCAGCTGACTTCCGATTGAGTCCGACAACGAGACCACCCACGATCGAAGACGCTGAGCGTGATACTCCAGGTATAAATGCTAAACACTGAAACACGCCGATAACGAGTGCCTGCATGTAGCTATAGGTCGTTGTCGGAGCGAGTTTTGATTCGCGTGAACCTGGATCGTTGAAAGCAGATTCATTGGCGCGGCCGATTGCAGAAGCGAGTGCGGCGCCGAGATCTTCTTTCGCCATGACGCGATCGATGAGGATGAGTGCGACGCCACCGATGATGAGTGCCCAGGCGACAACGACAACATCACCAAGCAAGCGATCGATAGAATCTTTCATCAAAAAACCGATGACAGCCGCAGGTAGAAAACCGATCAAAAGTTTGTAGTAGAGGTCTAGGCTGGTCAGGAAGCGTCTCCAGTACAGCACCAAAACCGAAAGAATTGCGCCGAATTGCACGATGACAGTGAAGTCCTTCGTGAAGGGATCTTCGTTAATTCCCATGAGAGCCGAAGTGATAATAAGGTGGCCGGTGGAACTGACAGGCAAGTACTCGGTCAGGCCTTCGACGACGGCAAGGATGAAACTCTGAAGAAGCGTCATGACGAAATCATCGCCTCGCGCCCGATCGTGTGCAAGAGTTATGACATGATAGAAGTTTTGTCGTCTGAGAAAGCCATCGATAATCTTCGCGCTAACAAGCACGCAGGCCGCAACTATGCTGCGATGTACTCGACGTGGCTGGGCGGAATCACAAAAGACCCAGCGTTGATGGTTTTGCCGATCGATGATCACGGTTTTCATCGTGGTGATGCTGTTTTCGAGGCAATCAAATGCATCGGTCGCAAGATGTATGCGCTCGATCGACACCTTGAAAGAATGGCGATCTCTGCTGAGCACATAGGAATGAAACTGCCGTTTGATCTCAAAGGGCTTCGTGAGATTGCTTTAGAGACGACGCGAGCTTCGGGTCTCGACGATGCGTTGCTTCGGTACTATGTATCTCGAGGTCCAGGGGGGTTCACGACCAACCCTTACGAGACCGTCGGCGCGCAGGTGTATCTCGTCATTACGCCATTCAAGCCGGTCCCGAAAGAAAAGTACCTCAAAGGCGTTTCGGCAAAAATCAGTCACATCAGCGTGAAAGAGGGGATTTTTGCCAACGTCAAAAGCTGCAATTACCTTCCGAACGTTTTGATGAAAAAAGAAGCAGTCGATAGCGGTGTCGATTTCACGCTTTCGCGCGATGAAAATGGATATCTGGCTGAGGGTTCGACTGAAAACTTCGCGTTGGTTTCAAAAGAGGGCGATTTCATCGTGCCCGGTTTTGAACGAACTCTGAAGGGTGTGACCGTGTTCCGATTGATGGAATTGGCGCAGGCTCTTGTCTCGCAAAAAGTGATTACGAATGTTCGGCATGGACACATCAAAAAAGAAGACGTCTTGTCGGCACGCGAAGCGATGTTTGTCGGGACCACGCTCGACTGTTTGCCTGTCACTCGATTTGAAGATCAAGTCATTGGAACCGGAGAAGCGGGACCGGTGGCTAAAAAGTTTCTTGAAGTTCTGCAAGCGGATCTCGTGAATGGCCCGCTCGTAACCCCTTTATGAGGATCAGTTAATGACGAAAGTCGATGGTCGTCCGAGTCGTGACGAAACATTCTGGAAAGTACTCAACGCAGCACTTGAGCTCGATTTTCGCAAAGGGCATCTCAAATGGACGATGTCTGAGCTTTCGAGAAAGTCATCGATCACGCGCTCACTGATCTACTATCACTTCGGACGCTCAAAATCGGCGATTTTGACTGAAGCGGTTCGCGTGATCGGTGAAGAAATCATCGGCATCGCGCCGGATCGCATGGAGCTCTGGAAGGTCGGCGATTGGGCGCAGGCGATCCAGCGCGGGCGCTCAGTCACACAGCAGTCGCCCTATCTCGTAAACTTCTACATGGTCCATCGTGATCGTCCGACGGATGTGGGTGAGGGTTTAAGAAAATTAGAGACGCGCTACATGAAGAAGCTGGGCGATATCTTTCCGAAGCTCACGGAAGCTGAGCTTCGAATTCTTTTCGGGATTTTCTTCGGAATGATTTTCGCACCACTCGTAAATAATGAAGCGATTGATGCAGGGATGAAGGCTTTGAAGTCTCTGTTGAAGCCTTGATCTCACTCTAGATCGGGTGCCGATTCGTCAAAGCGTACTCTCATCGAATCAAACGATATCTTTTCAAGTCGCGTCGTCGTCGACGACAATTTCATTTCGACGGCGAGATCGTGTCTGAGTCCTCTGAATAGAATGGTCGGTTGCATTTTACTGTGATCGGTCCACGAAAACTTTCTCGCTTCAAAGCGATCATCGATTTGCGCGATTTCTCGTGGGATGACGAACTTCTCGGAGTTTGCAGAGAAAGTCGTTTCTCCGGGCGCAACTGGTCCGCTCAATTTGATTTCAAGGTCAGCATAGATGGGCGTGTCTATCGAGAAGCCTTGCTCGCTCTTACACGAGGTCAATCCTCTTCCTTCGACATGCGCGTGATCGGAAATCACCTCATCAGAATCGAACGAAAAGAAGATGCTCATCGAACAAATGAGCTGCGATGGTTCTCGCTGAGGCGGGGCCGAATGAGAATTGATTGGTATCGATGCCAAAAGGACCAGAGTCGAAAGCAACCATGTCGACTTCATTGCGCACCTCTCTTCGCTTAAAACGGTATCAGAGAAGCTTCGCGTCTCAATTGAAGCGTGGGTGCACTTACGCAGAGGAATCTGGGCCCAAATGTCAGACTTTGTTCATATCCGACAAACATGGCTCAGGTTTCTTGACCGTTTTTGGGTGTTCAACGAAACAAGAGAGTATGAATGTGCAGGGAGAATTTCAAACTGCGTCACTCTTTAGCTTAAGCCTGCATCGTCTGAAGCGACACCGGACAAGTTCGCACGGGAGCGCAGAGCCGTTGCCAAACTTTCTCAAGGTCGGCAGAAACATTTCGGGCCTTTATCCGTGTACGAGAGCCGCATTCTTGATCGATGCCGATCGTTTCTTTCGCGCGCTTGTCGAGTCGATTGTGAAAGCCAAACGCCAAATTCTTATCGCCGGGTGGGATATCGACAGCCGCACAGAACTTCCATTCCCCGAGGGTATCGATTGGCCATTGACTGAAGCTGAGCGTGATCGCGGAAGCGTCTCATTTGGACGTCTTCTCAAGCTTGCAATCGAGCGAAAGCCTGAACTGAAGATTTACATTCTTAGCTGGGACTACACATTCATTTATTTGTTTGAGCGAGAAACTTTATCGAGTGCCAAG
>DATLHP010000005.1:0-7236 GCA_035539835.1 Bdellovibrionales bacterium | reverse complement strand
GATGCCTCCAGACTGCATCGTAGCCGCGACGTAAAGCATGTCTATGCAACCATCATCTTCGAGATTCGCAAAACCGGCGAGCTTACCCTTTGATTCAGCAACGACCGTATAGCTTCTAGAGAAGCGAAGCGTCCATTTGTCGGCATCTATGCTTTGAGGCGCCCAAACATTCAGTTGCTCAGGAGAATAATCTCGTGAGCAGACGGTATGAACGGTATGCCGAAACAACTGGATAAGATCAGGCGTATCTGCAGCGCCGAAACGTCGGATTTCCATCGTCAGGTTATATCGCGGCTGTTATCGCTGTTCATCAACCAAATATCAACTATCCAATCGGCGTTCTTATCGAATGCGCATTGATGGTCGGTGAAGGCTCTTGTGATGCATCGAGCAGAGAGTCGTTAAGTTCTCCAAGCTGTCATCGCCGCCGAATGCTTTTGGTACAATATGATGGCGTTCGATCCACCGTTTGTTTTTGCAGCGGCTTCCATCACTATAAAGATGCGTGCATTGACCTTGATCACGACGATCCATCGCTCGAATCAATGGGGCCGACAATGCTTTTCGGCTATTTGACTTGGAAAACGTTCCCGGGAACGTTTTTGGTTTTTCGATTGGTTTATTGACCTTGTCCTTAGCTTGAAGCCTTGCAGCTTTTCTAACCGGATCATTTTTCTCTAGATAGATTTCAAGTGCCGCGTTCAGTGCTTCTTCTTTCGACGCCGGCTTTGACGTGCGTTGTGATTCGAGATCCATGACTCTCTCGAACTTCTTTAAAACCTCTTCTGAAATGCCAATCGTTAGTTCAATCCGGTCTTCACTTCTATAGCGAACTCGCTCTTGAATGGCGGCTTGTGGGTTAGCCGTCGCAACAGCTTTTTCAATTTCTCGAGAGGTTTTGGTTGCAGCGATCTCAAGCCATTGATCTTGGTTGTCTTTGTTAATAACTGAAACGATCTTATGAGCTTTCGAGAGAGTGAGCTCACCGCTTACGATGGCTTCTTGCAACGCAGGCACCTCACGAGATTTATAGACAACACTTCGAAGACTAGCTGAGATCGGTTCAGATAATTTGAGAACAATCAGGCAATACTCATAGATGCTCGATGCATTGTAATCAAGATATCCTCGGCACTCTTGCATCTCTTGAAGAATCAAAATCAATTCAGCTTCACATTTTTTGTATTGAGTCGCAACTCTGACGGCTGTTTCGTGAATGTCGCTAATATGTTTGTTCATGGATTCTCTCCTTCGCAAAGTGAATCTATCACGACATTTTTTTGCTGCGAGAATCGACTGGATTGAGTCGCACGACGCGAAAAATGGTTTTTCGTGAATCCGCAGAGTTCAACTCAATGGAATGAATTTATGATCGAATGAATACGTGTTGGCTGTGTGTCTTCGTCTGTCGAAACTTAGCGTCGGCCATAGCGGTCAAATACATTTTTAGAAGAATAATTTCTGCTGCGACGCCGACATAAAACGTTCCCGGGAACGTTTTTGGTTTTGCCGTGGGATCGGGCCGGAGCGGCGAGGACCTTGCAATTCATCTAACTATGGCGCGCGTTAGGTCAATAAAATCCGTTTTGCTACTTTTGGCTGTCCAAGTTTTTTACAGTGGACTGCCATTGGCCGCGAATGCGTCGAATGCTTGCGTGGACGCTTTATCTGAACTGGCCGCTGCACAAGTATCAGCTCCGCCAGCCGTTAGCGAAGTCGGGCTCGCACTTGCGCGACAGATCGATCCGAGAATTCGAACGCTTGACGAGAATGCGCTAATCACGAAGCTGGAAGACGAAGCGATTCGCTTTCTTGGCGAGCAAGGCGCCGTCTTTCAGGTCATGCAAATGGGTGGGGAACGCGTCATTCATTTCGCTGATGCAGATCCGAAGCATCTTCTCGAAGCGCCGCTCTTGAATCGCTTCTCCACGAAACTTGAAATGGCTTACGGCGCACAAGTTTTCTTTTGGGCCGGTGAGACGGTGAGGACGCAATCGGACGGGCTCGCGGGAAGCGCTCGAAACGGAAACGGTGTCACTGTCCCAGTTCTTTATCTCGGAGCAAATTCGTTATTTTCACTCGCTGAGCCGATGGAGGATTCCGTCATTTTGCATGAGCTTCGGCATATCCGCATGAAGCTTGACGCCAAGAGAGGGATTCCATCTCCATATTATGGAATGGTAAAAGCCAATAAGGGCGTTATCCCAGATCGCATCAATCCGCGGTTTCTGGGGTACAGCGAGTTGCTGAGTTTCGAGGAGATGCTCGCGTTCAAGGCACAAGCTGCGATCGAGCTAATTTATCTTCGCGCGATCGTCCGTCGCGGTGGCGACGCGAAAGATATCCTTGCCGCGACCCAAAAGGTTTTCTCGACAATACAATATCTCTATGTGGTCTCGCACCGCTCGGCGAACGCCGTTGAGGAACTCTGGGCTCAGCTCGAGAGAGACCGGGCATCGGCGACCTTCCTGACTGAAAACGAAGTGGTAACCGCAGTGATTCCGTATGTTCCGAGTTTGAGCGGAAAAGCCGGAGCTGCCGAACTTAGCTATTCAATTCCCATCGTGTCCGCGAAGACGTCGGACAGGGCCGATCTCGTTAAGGCTCTGCGAGTTCAGGTCGTTGATTTGGGCGCGGCAGCCACCTTTCATGAGCAGCAAGCCAGGGCGCTCATGATTGAACTCGATAAATATGTGCAGCCCGATGGGCCGCGCATTGGAGTCACCGAGATCGATGCTTTGACTCACTTGCTCGCGGAGGATCCGCCAAAGAAGAGCAAGCCCTGAGTTCAGAGTTTATGAACACAGTTACGGATTGTCAGACACGTAGTGGAGTGCGACGGCTCCTGATTTGAGTACCTTCGATTCGACGAGCCTGAGCTTTAACTTCTCAGTTGCATTCTCACTATCGAAGAAACGTCTTCCTTTGCCGGCCAGCACGGGGTGAACCACTAGCCAGTATTCGTCGACAAGACCATGGCTCATGAGTGACCCGGCAAGTTTTATTCCGCCGACAAAAAGGTTCTTTCCGTCCGTCTTCTTTAGCTTGGCTACGTATTCGATGGCGTCGCTCTTAACTAGAACCGTGTTATTCCATTCGGCCTTCTCGAGGGTGCTCGAAAATACAATCTTGGGTATCGCATTGAATTTGTCCGCGAAATCCAGGTCCTTCTTCGAGGCTGCCGGGTTCTCGTGAGCGTAAGGCCAATAGCTTTCCATCATTTGATAGGTCACACGACCGAACAACTCGATGCCGGTTTCGTCCAAAAGACCGCTGAAGAATTCATGCAAATCATCGCCGCCATCGGCGACCGTGTGGTCCGCATAGCCATCGAGAGAAATATTGACTGCAACAACGAGTTTTCTCACAGGTGTCTCCTCCTCAAGAACGTAGCGTAGTATACGAAAGAACGCCCGCACTACGTTTAATCGGTGAAGACCTGAACCCAGTAGCCTTTGTAAGATCCTACGCCGAGTCTGCCCATATTGGTGCGTAAGATATTTGTTTTGTGGCCGGCGGAATTCATCCACATCGTCATGATATCACTCGGAGCTCCGCGCGAGTTTTGTGCGATGTTTTCGGCCCATGCGCGCCATTGAATTCCTGCGGCGCTGATACGATCGCCAGGCGATTTTCCGTCAGGCGAGGTGTGGCTAAAGTAGCTTCGGGTCGCCATATCAACGGCGTGATTTTGCGCAACTTCGCTGCGACGAGATTCCAAGACGAGGGGTAGAGCGCCGACTTTGAGTCGCTCGGAATTTGTGAGAGCGCAGATCTCTTCGCGGCCCTTGCGAATTTCAGCGGCATCATTCGTATGATCGACGCAGTTTGGATCGCCGGTACTTGGCGCTGGTGTTGCGGCCGGTAGAGGAGTCGCTTCCGGTGCAGGCGTCGGTGTTGGCGCGTCGGCTGGATTGCCGAGCGACGCGTTCGCCTCAGCCCCCGCAGGCGATGGCGAATACGGTGCACATCCGCTGAGAGCGCAAGCGAGCAACGCAGCGGTCAGACTGATTGGAGCCTTTAAGCGATTCATCATTCAGCGATACCTAGATTCATTCTAGGCGCATGTCATGATGCGAAGCCGATTGGCTTGAAATCATCACTGAAAGTCTCGATATGAGACTACCTAGCTCAGTAGATACTCGAAATCCGCTTGCGAAAGCGTCGTGCCGGCAGGGCCGAGCTCGTTTTCTTTTTCGCTGACTGAGAAAAGGGCGTCGAAGCGTTTTGATTTGATGTCTTTGAGAACTTCGATTTTCTCTTCGACGGATTCTTTAATGATGTAGCGATAGACCTGAACTGTTTCGCTCTGACCGATGCGATGAGCACGATCGGTCGCCTGATTTTCGACGGCTGGGTTCCACCATGGCTCGATATGGAAGACATAACTGGCTTTAGTGAGGTTGAGCCCGACGCCGCCAGTTTTCAAAGTCATCAGCATCACAGAGCCTTTGTCGGACTCTTGGAAGGCACGAAGTTTCTTTTCGCGATTCAAGCGCGAGTCGGCGCCGCTGATATCCCAATGCTGAATCTTCTCGTGCGTGAGTCCTGTGCGAATTCGATCAAACGTTGCCAAGAATTGAGTAAAGACCAAAGCGCTTGCGCCACTTTCGGTGATCTCGCTCAAGGCTTCGAGGAGCGTCGAAATTTTTGGTGGTTCGCCCGAGTACTGAACACCCGGGATCGCAGCAGGATCCGAACACGCTTGGCGAAGACGCAAAAGGGCCGTCAGCATTTGAAGCTGCATTTTCGATTCACCGTGCGTCGCTATCTGCGAACGAATTTGTTCGTTGTAAGCAGTGGCGATGTCTCGGTAGATCTTCTTTTGTTCGTCTTCGAACGGAAGCTTGATCGTGCTCTCGATTTTCGGTGGAAGTTGACTCATGACCTGAGCCTTCGTTCGACGCATCAAGAGCGGACGCGCCTTTAAGCGCAAGAAATCGACATCTTCGCGAAGAACACGAACAGGATTCACGTACTTCTCTCGGAAATCAGGAAGCTGGCCGAGAGAGCCTGGAACAATCAAATCGAAAAGCGAAAAGAATTCGCCGTAATGGTTTTCAAGCGGAGTTCCGGTTAGGCAGAGTTTGAAATTTGCGCGAAGTTTTCGAGCAGCTGTCGTTCTCTTGGTCGTGATGTTCTTAAGACTCTGAGCTTCGTCAAAGACGATAGAATCCCAAGCCACTTGCTCAAAAACTTCTGAGTTCTCTTGTAGAAGACCGTATGTACAAATCACGATCGAGTCTTTGCGCCCTTGAACGAAGTCGAGCATCGCTTCGGGAGCTCGCGACGAAAAGATTTGGACCGGAATCTGTGGTGCGAATCGTTCGGCCTCAGAGAGCCAGTTGTAGGTGAGAGAGGTCGGAACGAGAACAAGCACTTTGCCCATGCGATCTTCAGAGCGAAGAGTCTCAAGAAACGCGAGGGTGGTTACTGTTTTTCCCAAGCCCATATCATCGGCGAGAATTCCGCCGAGACCGAGCTGATACAAATCACGAAGCCATTGAACCCCGCCACGCTGATAAGGCTGAAGCTGCGTTTTGAATGTCGATGGCGTTTCAACCAATGGACGTTCGCTCTCTAGAGAGTCATAGAACTGAGTGATCTCTTCCCATTTCGGGCCGCCACGCATTTTTACGCCGCTCGCACGAAGTGCCAGAAGCTCAAGCGTTTGCGATCGTGGAAGCTGATAATAAGTGTCTTCGGTCTTGCGACGTCCGGCGCGTATCATTCCCGATCCCGGAGCTTGAATCGAAGCCCAGAACTGGTTGAGTCGCTTCAGTGACGGAAGGTCTTTTGAGTTCACCCGATAAAGACGACCTTGAAACTCGAGCATGCCGTCTTTAGAAAGACGAGTGGCTTGCTCGGTTGTGATCTCGGCACCCTTAAAAAAGAATTTTGGATGGAGTTCGAACCAATTGATCTTTTGATTTCCGAGCGGAATGACGTCGGTGTTCTCTTCTTCGCGAAGAGTGAACTCAGGCCTGAAATCAGAAGCTTCAAATGATTCGATCGGCTTTCCGTCAATGCTCAGGCCAAAACCGTAGTTCATCAGTTGAAAGACGTGAAAACACCGCGGCGGAGTGCTGGTCTCTGGCATCAAGAAGCGTTCGTTGATGCCCGGCTGGTAAACCATCTTGGCCGAAGTCTCCGCATCGACTTCTTTGCGAAGAACAAGATCTTCACGGTCCGGCATCAGACGGCCATTCAAGAAATTCTCAAAGTACTTCGTGCGTGCGCGCGCAAAGCAGCTGCCGCCGGTTGCACTGACAAGATCACTCGTGAGTGCGTGCAAGAACAAGATCGTTGCTCGCGTCAGGCCATTGAGCTTCAGCTCACCACCAGGAAGATAAACGTTAACAGCACGACCATCTTCTTTGACGTCGATGAGCAATTGATCGACGAATCCTTCGATCAGTGTCGTTACGTTTTTCGAGCAAACCTCGGCAAGAGATCCGACTTGCGAAGGCCATCCTTCGCTTTTGAGAATCATGGATCCGATGCGGTTGTAAATCGACTCAAGAAGTTCTTCTTTGCTCGAGACTTGCACTCCGTCAGAAATGCGCTGACCAAGAGCGAATGAAACCGCATCGTGGAAGATCATCAAAACGAAACCCAGATGGCGAAGTGCTTTGATGTCGCGTTCACGCTTTAGACCTTTGCGCGCATAAGCGATCGCAGAGTTCGCGTATCCCGTGGTCGCCCCGAGTCCGAGCTGCAGTCCCATGAGTGCATAAAAACAGCTCTGCGGAAGCCCATGTGCTTCCCAACGAGATCCAAACGCATCGAACTTCGTGATAAAGCGGAAGCTGCCATCGCCTGTCATGTGAACATGTGGAGTGACTTGATTTGCCGGAACTTCAATGGACGCCGGGTGAATCGTGAGTTTGCGACCGTCTTTCGCGAGAATCTCAGTGAGTTCAGCCGCCGTGGCTTGAATGAGTGAGTTTCCCGAGAGATGAAGCGCCAAACCTGTTTCGAGCGCCCCGTGTTCGTGTGTCGGTTCAGTGACACGCGCAGGATCTGCCGATGGCTTCGGAGCATGAAACGAAAGGCGAGCCAGCTGATCTTCGAGTAAATGGAAGGTCAGAGTTCGATTCGGAACATCGACCATGAATGAACGACCAAGACCATTGAGATCCGGCAGACTTTTTGGATCGAGCTCGAGTCGAACGCGGCCGTAGTACACGCCCGAATGCGCGTCGCCGAGAGCGGTGTTCAAGCGCCATGGGCCCC
>DATLHP010000004.1:0-5396 GCA_035539835.1 Bdellovibrionales bacterium | reverse complement strand
CAAGCTGAGGGCCACGCGAAGCCCGGATACCTGGCTGACGTCAGTCGAGGTAATTCGAATTTGTGAAAGAGCGCGGTCGATTTCTTTTGAATCGCCGTGCAGTCTCGTATCGACATTGATTCTTTCAAGAAGGCCATTGATTTCCGAAATTATTTGGCCCGAAAGTTTTTGATCCGTCGCAAATGCATCTGGGTCATAGGCAGTAGAAATTCCAGAAATAGCCTTGAGCATCGATCTATCCATTTTTCTGAATAGCGGTTTGCCCGAAGAAAGATTTCCGTTTTCAGACAGTGCTTTGAGAGTCTCGTTCACCTCATCACCGATCGATACGAAGTTCATGTTGATCTCGACATCGCTCGGAATCGTTTTACGTTTTTTCTCGAGCTGATTCATGTCGATCCGAGATCCGCCGTCAGTGAAAAGAACCATATTGGCCTTTTGAAACAGCTTTTCTCGACCTTGTGTGGATTTGCTCTTGTAGCTAGTCGCGACGATTTCATAGAAGTTTTCGATTACTTTTTGAATGTCCGTGCTGCCCGAAGTGGCGGTGCGCATGTTCATGCTGCGGCTGATGAAATTCAATGCATCTTCGCGCGACGAAATATGGACGCCTTCGAGAATTTGGTCGTTGAAGGGAATAAGGTAAATTTCATGCGTCGGTCTTCCAATCGCATCTGTTTCGCTCAAAGCTTTGTCGACGAAAGCCATCAATAGCGCATCTTGATTTTCGATGGCGCCATTTTCCTCCATAGAGGGAGAGACGTCGTAATAAACGACGGATACTTTTCTTTCGATTGGGTTCTTTGGATTCGGGACCCTTCTTGTTTCGAGGCTACCAATGGCGAACTGGCGACCTTGAATCGTCGGCGCGAACATGTGCTCACCAGGACGCAATGACCAGAGCATCTTAGCAAAATCAAAAGGGTTGCGTGTGACGACGAGATCTTGGCGAGCCTTTGGAGCGAGGCTGCGATTGAATGTTGGTTCATCTTTCCATCGCGGCTCAGGAGTCGAATCCAAAGTCATGTCGACGAAATCTTTTACGGCAGCCATTTGCAAAAGTGGTTTGAGTTTTCCGCTGACGATGTCTTGCGCCATTTTTATGCTGCCGGGACTTCCAAGCTGCGCGAAGTCTTTTCCGTACTGCTTTGTGAGCCAGGCTTTTGAGATATTTCCGGGGAGACCTTTTAAAAGATCATGAACTGCATCAAACTCTTTCGAGTTTTCGTGTTTGATCTGATCCAACTTTTGCGAAATTCCGTCGATCGCTTGTAGAGCATCAGTCTCTTGCCGTGTTAGATTTCGATATTCTGCGATCGCCAAGAGCAAACGTTGAACGACCATCAGCTTCTGCTTGGCCACGCGTGCATTGTTCTGAGTGAGATCAATTCGAATTTCCGACAAAAACTTCGGAAGCCCCGGAAATTTGACGAACTTCACATCTTGAAGCATCGTTGAGATTTTGTTTTTCGAACGTTGTACTCTGTTCTTCCAATTCGGCTCCAAAGTGAGAGCATCGACCACCAGCGCAGCGTCTTTTTGAAATGCTGTTTGCTGTGGCCCTTCACGAATGAGCTGTTCTAAAAACACGAGCTCATTTCGGTTGAGCAGATGATCGAGTAGACCGAATCTGTCCTCTCGCATTTTTCGCTCAGTCGAATTCACTTTGATAAGATCGTCGATTCTCTTCGATCCCGTCTCTTCGCCGTCTTCTTCTGATGCTTTCTTTCCGTCGCCTTTGTCTGAGGTCTCAGTTGGGGTTGTTTCTTCGCCTTGCTCGCCAGCTTCGTCCTTAGTTTCGTCCGTCGCCTCGTCCTTTTTCTGGTCGTCAGCGTCTTTCTTATCCTTGTCATCGGATTGCTCTTCAGGCTGAGGTTTTTTATCCTTCTGGTCTTCACGTTCGACATCTGTCGGAGCAGGTTCGCCGGACGGCGTATTGTTTTTCGGAGTCATGTCAAACGGGACCCAGTGGCTGCCGTCAAAGACCTCGATCCATGCGTGAGCCGGATCAGATGACTTTACGACATGAAGTTTTTCTTGATTAACGATCTTTGTGCCAGACAGTGTTCGGCCACCAGCGATTCTTACCGGCGCATTCAAAACATCGCGTAAAAGAAGGGCTCCAATCCAAGCCGCGCCGTCACAGTTGAAAGCTCCCACATGAGCCATCGCCATGGGTTTCGGCATTTGAGTCAGAAGCTGAGCGAGCTTCGAGTCGATCTGAGCAAGATCGTTTTTATCGAGCTTGTCACCTTTTGAGTAATACAAAAAGCCACCGTCTTCGGCGATGTATTTCTCTAGGCGTGACGCCGCTTCGAGAGGCGAAAGGCCCTTCAGGCTTTGCGCAAAGAGAAGCAAATGCTGTGGCCAGAAATTTAACTCTTTAGCATTCACAGTTTTTGGCGGAGTTCCTAAGTGAGTTTCGCGTTGAATGCGAGCTAGTTTGAGAGTGACGGGGTTTTTAGAGCTGACTTGAAGCTTGAATTCTCCGGCGCCAGTTTCAATGATTCTGTGATCCGGGTATTTTCCGGGTGCCAGTGTGTATCCATAGGGAATTGGAACGTCGACGCTGGTTGCGTTGAGTGGATTGATAATTAATTTTTTGGTGAACTGAGCTTCTCTTTGCAGAGGTTCGCGCATCACTGGAACCGAAGACCAGCCTTTCAAGTCGAATTCATCGTAGATTTTTTGCCTCATCAGCGGCTTTTTGACGACAGCGCTGGTGAGAGCGATATCGACGTTCTTTTTCTTTTCTTTTCCCTCGCCAAGGTCGTTGTTTTCGGGCTTGTATTTGTCGTCGGCCTTGTTCCACTCGGGTTCTTGTTCTTCCTGTTCTTCTTCTGTTTCAGCCTTTTCTTTTTCTTTCTTCTCTTTTTCGCGCTTTTCCTCGCGGATTTCTTCTGCTGTTTTCGGGAAGTCGACGCGCGACTCAATCGTAGAAATGAGACGAAGGGCTTCTAGAGCTGCAAAGACCTGAAGGTCAGAATTCGGTTTGCGCGCAACACCGATTAGCTGATTGGCGACAGTTCTTTTGATCCGAATGAATTCGGCGTGAGGTAGGTGCTGGCCCTGGTCCATTCGATAAGAGAGATCGAGAAGTGTACGCAACGCAGGAAGTTCAATCGAAAGACGTTTATAAACTGCGCCAATACGATCTGGGTTCTGGCCTGCCGTTTCAAGGGGGTGTTCTAGGTGCGTGACTCTCTTTTGGAGCGTCTGTCTAACCCTTAGCCATACTTGCGGTCGCGGGCTGAGGTCCGATTTTCTGAAAAGCTCAGTCCACGATTCAGACACTGTTGCCGAATTTAGGACGGCGTCCGAGCATTTAGGCGCAGATAACCCGGTTCTGGGCTCAGAGGCATGTGCCTTCAATGGAGTTAGTCCACTCAACAAGACGAGAAGCAAAACTGTTAGAAACCGGCGCCATTGAAGCATGGGGTTTGGTAGAGCAAGCCACGTACCACAGAGGCGTAACCATTGGCATATTTAGTGAACATACAGAAAGAGTTGGGCCCCATTTTTTGAGGAACCTGAATGCAAGCTTGCCAGCGACGAGCATTAGAAAAACTGGGCATTGCAGCCGTGTTGATCGCGAATCTATTCGCGTTCGACAAGGCATTCGCTATGGTCGAGTCGACGTGCTCAGCTGTGATTCTTTCGGAGTCGGTTGCGGCCAGTAACATCGAAAATACGATTCGCAGTCTTTCAGCTCTTCGCTTGAAGCTTGATGTTGCGAAGGCGGACGGATCCAATTCGATCGCAGTCACCGCACTAGAGAACGGATATCAAAAAAAAGAACAAGCATTGATCCGGTACCTCGAACAGACCGAGGTCATGACTCGCGAGGGACTCCGCGATCGAATGAGGCAAGAGATTCTTCATTTTCAAAGTGAACAAGAGCGAGAAAACCAACGGCGGCAGACCGAGCAAGCAGAGTACATCATTCCGAACCGGATCGATGGAACTCTCGCTATCTTCCATCGCATCGAGCCCGGTTCTTTTATCATGCGAAGAGGCGAACACGAAGCCGAGGTCGAGTTAACGCAGCCGTTTGAAATGATGGCGACGACAACGACGCAAATTATTTGGAAAAAGATTGCTAGGCTCGCAAACAGAAAGCTCAAGTCGCGGATCGCACCAGATCCTTCCTATTTTAAAGGCGATACACGGCCAGTTGAACAGCTCTCGGTAAGAAGAATTCGGACATGGCTGACTGCGCTTAACAAACTTTCTGCCGCTGGGGAGCCAGGCCTTGTTGACGTGATTCCCGATCACAAGCAAGGCGATGTGTATCGACTGCCAACCGAAGCAGAGTGGAGCTTCGTTGTACAGGGAAGAGGTCAGTTCAATGGTATCTATCACTTCGGAAATGATCAAATCGAGCTTGATGACTATGCCTGGAGTCATACGAACTCAGGAAACGAAACTCATCCCGTTGCACAAAAACTTCCGCTCGTGATTGATGGCAACGAGTTTTATGACATGCATGGAAACGTCTGGGAATTCGTTAGCGACTGGTACGAAGAACGCATTCGTGGCGGAAAAAATCCGCGAGGTCCGAAAAAAAGTTCTTACGTCGTTCTTCGTGGAGGTTCCTTTGGCGTCCTTTACCCAAAGGCGAGTACTTACCACCCCCATCATTCGAATACTGGCCTTAGTAGCGCGGGCTTTCGATTTGTTCGAGAAGTGCCGGAGTCGCGGCTATGATCACTTGGGAGTTTTCTCTTCACAGAAAGTCCGGTATTGCCGCTGCGCTGATCGCAAATCTCTTCGTGTCCCATAACGCTTTGGCTACGCAAGAGCAGACGTGTTCCGCCGCAGTTCTTTCGGAAGCAGTCGCTACGGAGGAGGTGAACAAAACCATTCGCAGCCTATCAGCGCTTCGTTTGAAGCTTGATGCCGCGAAGGTTGAGGGATCGAGCTCGATCGCAGCCACGGCGCTTGCAAGCGACTACCAGAAAAAAGAAAAGGCCTTCATTGAATATCTTGAACGGAACGAGGTCATGACCCGTGCGGAGTTCGTTGAGCGAATGAAGCATGAGATTGTTCGGCGTCAAAGTGGACAGCATGTGGAGCAGCAAGGTGAAAATCAAGATCGATCTGAGCATTTGGAGGCAGTCCATTCGAACCCGATCGATGGCACTCGCGCTATTTTTCACCACATCGAGCCTGGTTCTTCGAAAATGGGCAAAATCACTCGGGAAGTCGATATCACGTTGACTGGGTTTGACATGATGGCGACGCTGACCACACAAATTATTTGGAAGAAGATTGCGGAGCTTGCCAATGCAAAGCTCGACTCTGAGATCATGGTCGATCCGTCCCACTTTAAGGGCGACACGCGACCCGTCGAGCAGGTCTCCTATGAACAAGTTCAAGAATGGCTGGAAGCACTC
>DATLHP010000003.1:0-2062 GCA_035539835.1 Bdellovibrionales bacterium | reverse complement strand
CAAGTCAGGCGTTGCCACCTCTTCGCCTTCAAGTCCGTCAGCGTAAGCTCGAACCATTTCACCGACTCGAGCGAACTTGTCTTCGCTGTCGTTGAGATCAAATTCGATCGCCTTAGTCGCGACGACAAGGCGGACGAAATCGAATGCGAATGGACCGATACCGGCGTCATCGAAATCGATGTTCGCGAACTCGAGTGTCTCTTTTCCTTTTTTGTCGATCAGTGGAATCAGGGCGAAGTTTCCGAAATGTGGATCGCCAGTGATCACGCCTTCATAAGAAAGGTACTTCGACATCGGGCCTTGGTATTCGGTTTCTTTCATCGAAGCCCAGAAGTGGCGTGTGTTGCTGCGAAGGAGTTTTGAAAGCTCGCCCTTTGATTCTTTCACTTGAGTGAAAGCCGGCGTCTTTGCGTGAACTTGGCCAGCGCAACCGAAAAGGAGCGAAGAGACGAGGGCGGTCGCCATCAATATGTTCGAATGTGAGGCCATTCAGATACTCCCTTTTGACGTTCGTTCAAGGGGTTGCACCTCATATGCCATATCCAGCTGAATTCAGTTCGAAACTAAACTCGAGGCATTGTCAAAAAATTCGACGTTCATAGAACTTCTGCATCTCGTTTCATTGGGGCTATGGTTCGCGAATTCGATTCTGTACACTCGGGGCGCATTTCGTTGGGACCCACTTACTCTTTTTTGGAGGCCTTCGTGAAACGGTCGATTTTGGCGGGAATGGTTTTACTCATTGCACACGGATCTTTTGCGGCTGATGCGCTCATCGCCAAAGACGACAAATCTCGTATCGAAATCATTCGCCGCGGAAAGGTTTGGGAGAAGCCGGAGTGGGTCACTGAAACGGCGAGTGGCTACGAGTTTTCATCGAAGCTCGACGTTCTCAAAGGCTCTCCGGTCAAGGGCAACAGCCTTCTACTTGAGAAAGACGACGTCTATTGCCAACTGACGGACAAGGACCTTGAAAAAGGCAATGGTAAGACGCCGAAGTTCAAATGCCGTCTTATGCAGATGAATGCAAAAACTGGCAAGCCTGAACTCGTCCTCGACGAGAAGGGCAAGACGGATGACATCAAGATTAAATACACTGTGCCGGGAACAGTGAAATACAATCCAGAAGTCTTCGCTGAAGTCGTCGGTACGCGACTCTTGTGGGCTCTGGGTTTTGGCGCTGATCGTATGTTCGGCGTTAAGCGCGTTCACTGCTACGGCTGCACAAGTGATCCATTCAACAATCTCGTTATCGATCCAGAGACGCTCGTAAATCCGATGGTCTTCACGGCAGCTGCCATTGAGAAAAAAGCCAAAGGGACAGAGATCGTTGCAATGAACGCGGCAGAAGGTTGGGAGTTCTCTGAGGCGATGGCCAATTACCCTGCTGACGCATCTGAGGGTCACTATCAGTTCAAGTACCGCGATTCACTTCGATTGTTGATGTCGGTGCTTCAGCACACAGACAACAAAGCTGAAAACCAGCGCATGCTCTGCTTGGACAAACCAGCTCCTGCGACGGCTGAGCTCTGCTCGAGCGTTCAGTTGATCGTGCAAGACATTGGTACATCTTTGGGTGTTGGTTTGACCGGACTCAAGATCAACAAGTTTGACTACCCGAAGTGGTCGCAAAAACCGGTTTGGAAAGATGCAGCTTCTTGCAAGCCGAACTACGGAACGTCGCTCGACTCCTCAGTGGCGAGAGCGGTCTCCGAGTATGGTCGCGATCATCTTGCGAAGCTCCTTGCTGGCTTCATCAAGGGCGACGCTGGTCGTAAGCGTGTTGAAGATCTCTTCCGCGCAGCGAACGTTGAAATGCGCAATGACGAGAGTGGAAATGTTCAACTCTGGGCAGACGCTTTCATCGCGAAAGCGAAGCAAGTCATCGCACCAGCAGGTGAGGCGAACTCGGCTTTCAAATGTAAGATGTAGTCTTTCCTCAGAAGGAGCGCCGGCTCGGTTTTGCCTGGGTCGGTGCCTTTTAGTGCGGCAATGACGTGCCGAGTTTCTCTTATACTCCCTCAAACAATTATCGTTTTTATTTTTGGACATATTTCGAAGT
>DATLHP010000002.1:0-6047 GCA_035539835.1 Bdellovibrionales bacterium | reverse complement strand
GAAGCCGCAGCCTGCGTGCACCACTGACTCAGAGTTGATCTTTTCTGTACGCCAAAGCCTCAATCCGTTGAGTTTTGGCGACATGCCACATCAGGTTTTGTCTAATGACCATCTCGCCACATAGGTTCCAAGTGGTGGAGGTGAACCATGAACCCTTGGCGAACAGTTGCAATCGTTCTCTGCGTAGCGTCTTTAGCATCCTGCGCGAAAGAAGAAGGCGCTGAAGAACAGCAACCGCGTGTTGAATCGCGTTCGGATAAAAAACTTCAAGGGCAATGGGTCTCTAGCTGCGCAGATGCAATGATGTTCGGGAACTCGCAGCGTTCGGAAATCAAAATTTCAGAGGACTCGATTATTCGAACGACGTTCGTTAGTACGTCTGGAAATTGCGGCGATACGAGCGTTGAGGTTCTACAGGTCGGAAGCTTGGAGCTTGGTGAAACCAATCGCTTAGGGGCAAGAAAGGTCGATATCGGGGTTCGCACGGTGAGCGTGCGTCCAGTCAGCGAACTTGGTGTGAGCATTCTCAATGCCGGTACTGGCTTTTGTGGTTACAAGAATTGGCGTGTTGGAGTCGAAAAAAACGTTACGCGAGCGACGGGCAATGAGCGCTGTTACGAAAAGACTCCAAAATTATTCTACGACATCTATTCGCTCGAAGACGATAAGCTGTTTTTTGGCGAAGGCGAGGCGGCAAGAGATGAGTCTTTGCGCCCAGCCGTTATCGATCGTAACGATGTCTATTCGCGAAAATAAAAACGGACTCTCCATTGCGGAGAGCCCGTTGAAAAGTCACGCGTCTCGAATTATGCAGCGTGCTTCTTGAAGGCCATGAACTTCTTATCGAAGTCGATCGGCTTTTTGCCTTCCTTCGTAATCAAGCCGAACTTGAACCAGTCGTAGTGCTCTGCGCAGAAGTTTTGGAGCTCAGATTTTTTTGAGCATCCATCGCATGCGCATCGTGTTGGCATTGCGACGACATTGTCCGACTGTTGGTGTTTGAGCTTCGTTGCCATTGTTATCCTCCGGCCGTTGTAAAAACCGATTTCTATAGGGCTGATTTCTATTCGACAGAATCCCGACTCGACTGAAGACCTTCGTCGAGGAGTCTCAAATTGAGACATGACGCAGACTTGCTCGGGCCCATAAATCGGGTTAGCTGATAACAATGTCGTCACTTCCTGGGTATTCGCGCGATCGCTATCATTTCGTCATCGACTTGCCGTCGGACTATGAAATCTATGATTTCTCGAAGGGCTATGACGCCGATCGTGTGCGCAACTCACCCTATGGAATTGGTAAATATGACGAGCTACGACCCGGAATGTATGCAACAGCATTGTTTTCTCCGGCTTCAGAGCAAGCTCGAAACATTCATGTTGGGATCGATATTGGTGCGCCAGCAGGAACTCCGGTTTTCGCGTTCTTCGACGGACGCATTCACTCGGCAGCAATCAATTCTGCGCCTGGTGACTACGGCGGAACACTCATCACAGAGCACCTGATTGATGGAGTGAAGCTTTGGGTTTTACATGGTCATCTGAGTCATGGGTCTTTGAATATCAGAGCTGCGGGTGCTGAATTCAAAAAAGGCGAGACGTTGGCTTATCTGGGAAACAAGAGCGAAAACGGCGGATGGAATCCGCATCTGCATTTTCAACTGAGTCTGAAAGAACCCAAGGCCTGTGATATGCCCGGTGCAGTGAGCGCTGTCGACCGCGAACGAGCACTGCGCGAATACCCAGATCCGCGCATCGTGCTGGGGCCTTTGTATTAATTGTGGACCGTTGAGAGTGGGCCGATTCCACGACGCAAAATGTAGCCAGCGCCGTAAACGGTTGCAAACGAGTAGTCGAAACCTTTGAGCTTCTTTCGAATGTAAACCATGTGAGTGTCGATCGTGCGATTCGACACGACAGAACCCTGCCATACGCCCGCCAAAATCTGTTGGCGAGAAACCACGCGTTCTTTGTTCTGAATAAAGAATTTCAAGAGATTGAATTCGAGAACAGAGAATGGAATTGGATGATCATTGATGCTGACTTCGAGTTTCTCGAGGTTCATCGAAAGATTTCCGCACACAAGGACGCTTGGATCTTCGTGCGTTTCTTCAACGCGGCGGATGCGAGCGAGAACACGCGCGATGAACTCTTTTGGGCGAGTCGTTTTTGAGATGTAATCATCCGCACCGTTCTCGAAAGCAGTGACAACCTGATTCTGATCTTGTGAGCCAGAGAAGACGACGACAGGGATATGCTTTGTTGCTGCGTTTGAGCGAAGGGAACTGCAGAGATCGAGCCCTGATTCTTGATTCAATTTCACGTCGACGATGACGAGATCTGGCAGTGATTTTTGAATCTGTGCTTTGGCGCTCGTGATGTCGTGTGCTTTTTGAACGTCGAATTTCAACGAAAGCATGTCACCAAGGGTTTCGCACACGTCCGCTTCGTCGTCGATCACGAGAATGTTCCGCTTCAAAGCCATGTTCTCTTCTACTCCATCAGTAAATTGGTTTATGGGAATTAGTGTGAATGCCACCAAACTAAAACGCTCGTGAAGGTATCGCGAACTGTTAAAGGAATATTTTCCCGATCAATTTACCTTTCTTCCAAACCATCGGCGAGGACCGCTTCATTTGCAGCTCCAATTGAAAACTATCGCCTTGCGAGTGCCATTTTGCGGATAAACGTCTTGGTACGAAGTGTGAAAGGATCCTCATGATGTTGCCTTTGAACGGGTTGCCTTAACGAAATCGAAACGTAATGAAAACAGAATCTGAACTGAACTTCGTAGTCTCGACGGAACGCATTCGCGAAATCGTCGATGATATTCGCTCGGAATTTGAGCACTCACTGAGCTATCGCAAAAATCGCGTTCATATCTTGATGACGTCATCGACGACGTTACCTCTCGGTTTGAAATGCGATGAGTATGTGATTAGGGAATCTCTAACCACGCTCTTGCGAAACGCCGTTGATGCTCTTGGGGGCGGACCGGGCGTTGTGCGTATTGGGCTTCGCGCAAGTGCTGCTTACTTAAGCATTTCAGTGGAAGACAACGGTCGCGGTATTTCTTTTGAAAATGAACGCCTCAGTCTTCGTGAGCTTCGTAAAGATCTCGAAGCCATGGGCGCGCGCCTGGATCTTCAATCGCGACTAGGTGTTGGAAGTAGAAATTCGATTTTACTTCGCCGCTTGGATTCGACTCCGAGCCAATTCAGAACTCTCAGTCGCCAAGACGATTTCCGTTATCGGAATCCCAGCTCGCAGCTCGGCTGAGTCGATCCCAGATGGCGGTCCATAAACCGCCTTCTCGCTCTTTCGTTTTACGAACAACAAGTAGATCCGCGCCTTGCTCAGCGAGGCGGCGCATTTCTGAGTAAATCAGACGTGCGGCTTGAACCGCATCAGTCGGCAGCGAAAGTTCGCTCACTTTCTGAAACAGCGGAAGCGCGAGATCTTTTGCGATCTTTTTTACGGTCCCGGCATCGAAATCATCGTCGACAATGGCAAGTGGAATTGGCGGCATGTAGTGATGCTTTACGTGCCCCGGAGAAGCAGAGCTTTCGGCTGCAACAACTTCTGTCGGTCCGCTCCATCGAGTGAGAGCTTCGCTCAGCATTTCCTTTGTCACTCCGCCAGGGCGAAGGATTCGCACGATCGACTTTTCTTTCGCGATCTGAAAATCAATCACGGTTGATTCAAGTCCGACTTCGCATTCACCGCCGTCAATGACGAGGACGTCAGGAAACTCAGCCCTCACGTGAGATGCTTTTGAGGGGCTTGTGCGTCCGAATTTATTAGCGCTCGGCGCCGCCAATGGCGAATCCGCCAATCGAATAATTTCGAGGGCCAGAGGGTGGGATGGAAAGCGAACGGCGACGGTATCGAGGCCCGAAGTAATGATCGGATCGATGTGATCAGCTTTCGGCAAAACGAGCGTCAGCGGGCCAGGCCAAAACCACCGCGCAAGAAAATCCGCAACCGGTGGCCAGTCTTTCGTTACGAGTTGGGCATCTTTGATTGATCCAACATGCACGATCAATGGATCAAAATAGGGACGCTCTTTGAGGGCGAAAATCTTTTTTAAGCCTGAGTTTGAATCGATACTCGCAGCAAGACCGTAGACAGTCTCTGTCGGAATGGCGACGACGTCTCCGTTGCGAAGAAGTTCGCGCGCTTTAAGAAGTTCGGCGCTATCCATGGGACCCATGAAAACAGACTATCTTAAAACTGGGTCTTGGTAAACAAACGCCCGCTCTCGTCAAAGAGCGGGCGTCGTTAGAGTGAGACGTAGTAAATAGGCCTATTAGCGTTCGAAGACGCGGAAGAGTCCTCGGCAGCCGCCGTTGACTTGAACGCCATCGCGAATCGCAAAGAATGTGCGATCAGCGATACATTGGCCGCGGCCATCTGAATACTGCTGAAGAAGCGTGACTCGTCCAACTTGGAAGTTCACCAAGCAGTTCGCCACTTGATAGTTCTGGCTTGAGCACTGGATGTCGACGAAACGATCTGGGCGCGGTGGGCGTGGTTCAGGGCGTGGATTTGGACGCGGCGGCGGACGAAGGAAGCGGAGTTCAACGTCGATGCGACCGACTTTGAAGCGAGTTCCGTTCATTATGAGATCCCACGGTCCGTACATTTCGCGCGAAGGATTGAAGAACGAGATGTAGTCGTAGCTACGTGGCGATGGATCGTTCCAATCGCGTGGGTTCGAGTTGACCACGCGGCGTGGAGAGTAGTCTCGGCCGACGCGAAGAGTGACGTCACCGCGAAGATCCCACGATTTAATTTCGACATTCGCTGACACCAATTCGTAGTTGCGAATATCGATGCGTGGATAAGCACGTTGGAGTTCTTGTTGGATTGCGATCGCTTGACCCGGTCCAAACTGACGTCCGTACATGTCGATGCTCAAGCGTTCTGCGTGCGCCGAGCTAGCGAAGAGTGTCGCTACTCCGATGATCATCGATAGGAAAAGTGATTTCATAGTTCCCCCTTGTTTTGTCTCGAGCAGGTTGCAGTGTTCTCTGATGCAGCATTGCTGGCACTTGAAATTAAGTGAAGCAGATTCCATGCCGAATTGATGCGCGCAGAGTCACGATTTCTCGAGCAATATAAATTAGCTACGAGCGAAAACCGCGAAAAGGTCCAGTGCCAACTCGTCTTATATTAGTGAAAGCGATTTGATAACGGTGTCAGAACATCACCGAGCGAATGGTGATCCATTGAGCATTGATGCGCGTGATTTTGTTTCGTTCCACCACGAGATGATTTCATTGCGTGCGATTTCGCACTCGGTTTCAAGTTGATCAAGAAGACTTGTTGTCTCACTTGGAATGCGAGCATCGTGACGGATTGCCTCGAACTTTTCGAGAAGAGCCGTCACACGAATCGCTCCAACACTGGTGCTACTTGATTTCAAAGAGTGTGCGGCTTCGGCAAGCTCCATTGCTGTACCTGATTCGACGCTTGCTCTCATGCGTGCGAGAGTGCGGTCCGTGTTTGACGTGAAGAGACGAATCAATTCTTCAATAACGTCACTCGACGATTGAAACTCGCCGCGGGGTGGACTTAGTTTGCGCAAACGATCGAGTGCCTGCGTATCAACGGCGAGCATCGTGCCTAGATCGCGCTCACTCGGGTTCTCTGAATCAACTCTTCGCTTCGGTACTCCGCTCGGCGTGATGAATCGACCAATCACAGTCGTCATTTGATCGAGATCGATCGGCTTTGCCATGAAATCATCCATGCCGACATGAACGCATCGATCGATCATTTCTTTTGAAGTGAAAGCCGTGAGTGCAACGATTGGCACATGAGTTGACGTGCCTGCTTCGGCACGACGAACAGATTCGGTGACGTCGAAGCCCGACAAATCTGGCATCTGGCAGTCGAGAAGGACGACGTCATATCGAGATTTTTCGATCATCGACAGTGCCTGAAATCCACCCGTCGCTGTATCGACGTTCAAGCCGAGACTTTGCAGAAGGGCGCTGGCGACCCGGAGATTTGATAGATTGTCGTCAACAACGAGAACACGAC
>DATLHP010000001.1:0-5023 GCA_035539835.1 Bdellovibrionales bacterium | reverse complement strand
TAGAAGGTACCAGCTCGCTTTTTGGCCCGAGATGCGTCATAGCATGACGCATCTCGGGCCAAAAAGCGAGCTGGTACCTTCTAGCCGCCGGCTTCTTTGCTGTGAACGTAATCTTCGCGGATCCATGTGCGGATTCGTTTTAGGACTTCGTCGGCAGTGCCGAAGAAAATGAAGTTGCAGGCGTAGCCGGCTTTTTCGTCGGATGACTTTTCGCAGAACGAGCAACGACCAAGAACACCTTCACCGGTAGCGCTAAGCAATGGCGAAAAGAAACGCATGTAGGCGCCTTCTCTAAACGCGCTCTTATGCATGATCGTGATTCCGTATTCGGAAACTTGCGACATGAAAACGTCTTTGGCGAGTTTCGCTGGAACTTCGCATGGAATGAACGGAGCAAGTTCGTAGTCTTCTCGTAAAATCAGTTCGGGCAGGATCGCTTTTGCAGCGAGGCCGATGATCTTGCGATCAAGAGGCTTGTAGAAAAATCCCGCGATCTTTTTAGTTCGGAATCCATCAGGCTTGAAACGCGAACGCTCTTCAGCGGTGATGACGATCTCTGGGAACTTGTCACCCTCGTTGAGGATCTGCGCTTTCTGCATCAACTGTTGAAGCCCCTCGAGCCAAGGCTCGAGATCAGATTTCACAAAGCTCGCATCGATGAAGAGAGCATCGAACTTCATTGCCGACGGAAGATCACCTTCATCGACTTCTTGGCCCGTACGCTTGCGCCAGTCAGTTTCGGTAATTTCTTTGATATCGATTTTGACGATGCTCAATCCGTCATCGCCGGATTTCGCCAGAGACGAGCTCGTCTCAAGGAAGTAGCCGTTGTCTTCGGCGTCTTTCAACTGCAAGACTCCGACGCCTTTACTTCCCGCTTTCGCGTAGTCGACCATCTCTTGGTAAACATTTTGATCGTCTTTATCGAGCCCTGAGAACCAATCGTTCGCGCGCTCTGCCCATTCGGCAACCGTGCGACTGAAAACGATATCGCCAGGCTTCAGCGGAGTCTCGAACTTCATGAACTCGAGAGTTTCTCCGTTGATTAGAACCGAAAGAGACGGACGGTTCTGTGGCCATGGATGAACCACTGGCTTCGGTGTCTCAGGTGCTGCCGGTTCCGCCGCTGTTGCCGGCGTCACTGCTGGCGCAGCTGCTGGATCTGCAGAAACGGCAGCATCTGGCAGCGCCGTCAATTTCGGTTTTTCATCAGGCACGTGCTTTTGAATCGCAGCCAAGAAGCGCGTGTATGAAGGAAAGTGAACCACTTCAACACCCATGTAGTGCTGAGTGACTGTCGATTTCACATCTTCGAACGCAGTCGGGTTCATATCGATGATGGCAATTCGGTTGAACGGAACTTCTGGTTCGGCGCCAAGAACAGCATCGACTGGCGCACGGAAACGTCCCGGCGCCTGGTTGTCGCGCATGAACTTCTTTACGTTGGTAAGTTGCGGAGTACGAATCCCAAAATAAAGGAAGCGTACCAGCCATTCGCCTTCATTCGTCGGATGTTTCACTGATTGATAGACACGACCAATCACTCGCGCGTCCGCAGCTTTGCCGAAAATCTCGCAGTGAATTGTCGCAAACACACCCGGCGCGAGAGGCGCTGGATTGCGAATCGCGATCGCAAAGTCAGAGACTTCGTCGATCATTGCGTCTTTTCCGGCTTCGATCATTTCTTCCGTTTTTTGGCGGAACAAGAATGTCGGAGAAATGTTCGGCTTATCGGCCGTGAGAATCTCGACCTTCTGCAAGAACACCGATTTATCAAGTGGCTTCAAGATCAAGTCGTCGACAGATTCATGGCGAAGTGCTTCGGGACGAATCGCTCCGCCCTCGAATGCCATGAACATCAAACGAGTCGGGAAAGCGGTGTCTGAGAATCCCTTCGACTTCAGAAGATCTTTGATCGACTTCGCCCATGACAAAGGTGTTTGATTTTTCGCGAGGATGAGATCGAGATCGACGATCAAGAGACGATAGAATTTTTCTTCCTTCGCACTGCCCGAAGATTTTCCAGAACCAATGTCTTCGGCGTCGAGAACTTCTTCCGCCTTTGGACCGGAGTTCGCGCCTTCATCGTCGCCATGTTCGATTTTTTGCGTAAAGATATCCAAGTCGGAGTAATTCTCCAACGCGACGGAATCGGCCACATCTTTCAACCAAGTGTTCACTTGGTAGGAGAGCCGCTGGTCTGCTGTAAGTAACGCAGCAACAACCATCTTCTTGGGGCTTCCCATCCCCGCGAGGGTCCTTTTAAGGACCTGAAAATCCTATTAATCCAATATATAGAATACCGCGTTGCGGATATGGCTACAAGTCGAGGTAGTCGTTCTACCTGTCAAACGTCGTGGTTAATTAAATGTTTCGTATTGATACGGTTTAACAGCTTTTACCGGCTTCTTCGGCCTTCTTCCAAAGATAGTAGTCAAAGCCACCGTCATAGACGCGGATCTGATTTCTATCGACTTCGAAGACTCGAGTCGCGAGCTGACTTAGGAAATGCCTATCATGGGAAACGATCATGACAGTGCCGTCGAACCCTTTGATCGCTTCGAGCAAAACTTCGCGCGAACGAATATCCAAATGGTTCGTCGGTTCGTCTAGGACTAAGAGATTCACCGGGTTCGCAAGAATCGTCGCCAAGATCACTCGGCTCTTTTCTCCGCCCGAAAGAATACGCACTTTCTTCTCAGAATCATCGCCACTGAACAAGAAGGCGCCGAGAAGGTTTTTAACATAGCCCATGGTCGAGTGCGGAATGCGATCGTGAACTTCGTCATAGATCGTCTTCTCAGGGTGAAGAACGTCGATTGAGCTCTGAGAGAAATATCCGAGCTGAACGCTGGCGCCCACAGTCACCGTTCCCGAAGTCGGCTGCGTTTGTCCTGTTACACATTTTAGAAGAGTGGATTTTCCGGCACCGTTTACACCCACGACGGCGATGCGATCAAGACGCTTCACCAACGCCGTAGCGCCAGAAAAGACGAGCTTTTCGCTGCCATCTTCTTTGGTCCACGTCTTTGAAAGATTATTGAACTTCACGACCTCGTCGCCACCGCGCGGAGGTTTTGCGAATGCGAAATTGATCGCCTGCTCTTCAGGCGGAATTTCGATGCGATCGATTTTCTCAAGTTTCTTTACACGCGATTGAACTTGCGCCGCATGCGACGCACGAGCCGCGAATCGAGCGATGAACTCTTCTTCTTTTGCCAGCATCTCTTGCTGACGCGCGTGTGCAGCGATCAATTGCTCGCGGCGAATATCGCGTTCTTTTTCGTAGAAATCGTAGTTACCGCCGTAAGTGGTGATCGTCTTGTTTGCGACTTCAACGATACGTGTGACGATGCGGTTCATGAACGTACGATCGTGGCTTGTCATAACGACAGCGCCCTTGAAGTTGCGCAGCCATTCTTCAAGCCAGATGATCGATTCCATATCCAAGTGGTTGGTCGGTTCGTCCGCCAGCAAAACGTCAGGATTCAACGCGAGGATTTTCGCGAGCATGATTCGCATCTTCCAACCGCCGCTGAAGTGCTCAACCATGCGATCGTGATCGTCAGGGCCAATTCCGAGACCCGTTAGAATTTCTTTTGCACGTGATTCAAGATCGTAGCCGCCGCGCGCTTCGAACTCAGCCTGTGCTTCTCCGTACTTTTCGAGAAGCGAGGCCATTTCGTCGTCCGACATTTCCGTCGCCAGTTTGGCTTCCATTTTTTTGAGTTCATCGCCGAGATCAGCGATTTTGCCGGCTCCGGCCATGACTTCGGCAAGAGCCGTGCGACCCTTCATTTCAGCGATATCTTGCGAGAAATATCCGATGACGGTTTTATCCGGAATGCTGATTGAACCTTCGTCAACGCCCTCTTCTTTCATGATGATTCGGAAGATTGTCGTTTTACCGGCGCCGTTAGGGCCAACAAGACCGATCTTGTCGCCCGGATTCACTTGAAGGCTTCCGTCGCGATAAAGGGTCTTAGTTCCGAAGCCTTTTGCAATTCCGGTCAGATGGATCATGAAATTCTCTTAAGTCTGAGTTATTGGAAAAGGGAATTTAGCATCGAATGACGCAAAGATCCACAGCAAGATGCCCCTTGAATGCTAGGTCGTCGATGTTGAGCGGCGAAGGAACATCAAGAAAAGTCCGGCCATGAGATACATCGAGAGGCTATACGCAAGAGCTGGCAATGCATACTCCGTTTGCCCTAGGACTTGAATCGCAACATAGATCGCCAAAGACGAATTATGCACACCTGTTTCGAACGCGATCGCGATGGCTTGCCGCTCTGGCAACTGAAGCATCCGCGGCAAGTAATACCCAATCGACAGACTCGCCAAATTGAAAACGATCACTGCAAGACCGACCATTGAATAAGACTTCGCGATCATTTCACGCTCAGCAACGAACGTGAGTACGACGACGAACAAGAGCGCAAAGATCGATAAAAGCTTCACCGGTTTTGCGAGTTTTAATGCGAGCTCCGGAGCTCGGTGACGGACAAGCATCCCGATCACTGTCGGAACACAAACCAGAAACAGAACTTCGATCAATTTCTTTGTCTGAATCCCGATTGCCACGCCATCATCCAAGAACAAGACACAAGCAAGATAGACAAGCGCAGGAAGAATGAACATTCCGGTAACACTATTAACGGCTGTCAACGTTAGGTTGAGCGCCACATCTCCCTTTGCCAAATGCGAGAAGAAGTTTGCAGATGGGCCACCCGGCGATGCGGCCAAAAGAATAAAGCCAATAGCCAATGCACTATCGAGCCGAGCGAGATAGCACAGAAGAAATGCGACGGCTGGGAGAATTAGGCTTTGGCAAAGGAGGCCGATCAAAACCGGTTTCGGAGAATAGAACACTCGGGCGAAGTCCACGCGAGTCAGCCCGAGGCCGAGGCCAAACATGATGGTGATGACAAGGATCGGTAGAACTGTGCCGGTCGCGAAACTCAATGACATGGGTTCATTAAACAATTCGCTGCGAGTTATTGGCAACGTTTAAGCTAGCCCA